>DASUGZ010000230.1:0-25547 GCA_036273755.1 Pseudolabrys sp. | reverse complement strand
TTCATCGACCGTCATCTCGCCGAACTCGGCGCCACCGCACAGGGTCTCGACCGCGCCGCCGCCGCGCTCGGCGTCCAAATGCTGCTCGCGCGTGAGAGCGCGCGCATCGACGCTGCGCGCGAGCGCGAAGAGCCCGCCTCGCCATGGGACAGCGCCGATGCCTTTCAGTTGTCCGGCGCGCGCCGCATGGCGCTGCCGATCCTTGCCGAAGGCGAAAGCAGGGTTGCCGACGTCGTCTACGGGCCGCATGGCGCCCGGGTCACTATCGAAGGTATAGCGCCGGCGGCCAATGCTGCGGCAGTTGCGGCGAGCGATGCGATCTACGTCCTGCGTCACGGCCGCCAGACCAGGGTCAGCCTGCGCGATCTCGCGCGCGAGGAGGGCGGCGAGCACGGCGCCGGCGGGCTGGTGCGCGCGCCCATGCACGGCAAGGTGCTGGCGCTTCTGGTCGCGCCGGGCGAGCGGGTCAGCCGCGGCCAGCGCCTCGCCATCATCGAAGCGATGAAGATGGAGCACACGCTGCATGCATCCACCGACGGTACGGTCGGCGAAATTGCGGTCGCTCAAGGCGCCCAGGTCGCCGAGGGCGCCAAGGTGCTGACGATTGAACCGGAAGCCGCCTCACGCGACTAAAGCTCTGAAAAAGGGCTTTTCCGATGATTCAGTTGCTTTTGAGCATCTTATACTTGATCGCCGCGCTTCTGGCGGCGCCGCAACCGGCGCAGGCGCAGTCCGCCGACGCCTGCTTGCGGCTCGCCCATGAGCCGCTCAACCGCGACAATGAAGCGGCCTTGCGCCAGCAGCTCGATAGCTGGGTAGAGACCTGCCGCCAGGCGAGCGCCACCAACCCCGCCGACACGCGGCTCAAGATAGGGCTGTCGAAAGCCCTGTGGCACGCGCAAGGACGACCCGCGTCGCTGCCGCCGCTGCGCGAAGCGATCGCGCAAGGCGATACCAACGCGATGCTCGAGCTGTTCAACGATTACAATTCGTTCGACGGTCACCTGGACCGCCCGGATCTCATTCCGCGCGAGGAGGCGGTGCGGGCGCTGCGCCGCGCGGCCGAACTCGGCAATACCGACGCGATCTGGCGTTTGGCTACGATCTCGTCGCGCGGCGGCCCGCTCAAACACGATATGGCGGAGGCGCGGAAGTGGGGCGCGATTGCGCTCACCCATCCGCCCAAGAATGCCAACGTCGACGTCGGGACCCTCAAGGTGGTGGTCGGTCATTGGTTGTCGCTCTCCGATGATGCTGCCGAACGCGCGCGCGGCATCGCGCTTCTCGAAGCGTTGCCGCAACGCGGCGACGCCCAGGCCTATCTGGCCGAAGCGATCCGCGGCAACGACCCGGTGCGCGCCCGGGCGCTGCTCGAAGCGTCCTTGCGGTCGTATCCGGGCCATGCGCTGGCGCCGCTCTGCGACATGCTGATCAAGGGTGAGGGCGGTCCGAAGGATGAGAAGCGTGCGGTCGCGCTGCTGCAAAAGGCGCCCTACGACGCCCAGCACCCCAAAGCGCTTCTTGGTGAACTGATGCTGGAAGGCCGGCTGGTGCCGCGCGATGCCGCGGCGGCGATCAAGCTCATGGGACCGTGGTCGCAGTGGGACTACGATACGCGCCTGAAATTGCTCCACGCCGTCACGGCCAATCCGACGGTCACACTCAGCTATCCGGAACACTATCTCACCACCGTCATGGCGGACGCCGAGGTCGGCGAGCCCGGCGCGATGGAGGCCCTGATAGCGCTCAAGTTGTCGAACCACGTGCAATTCGCCGACAAGGCGGGCGGCTGCGCCGCGGCTGAACGCGCGGTCAAAGCCGGCCATGCCGCAGCGGCGCCTTATTTGGCGAGCTGCGGCGCCAAATAAGTGCAAAAGCCGCCTCCCGCGCGCCACCTGCGCCACAACCGATTTTGCAAAGTATTTCCCCGATTGCGCCGCGATTTGGCCGCGAACGGCTGTTGCTTATCGGGCGGGGGCGCGCCGGCTTTCGACGGGGACCGATGTATCGAACGCTCGCTTCATTCGCCGCCATAATTTGCCTCGTCTTTGGTGCGGGCGCCGCGCAGGCCTCCGACATGCCGACCAAGGCGAAGCCGGTCCCCTTTGTCGACGTGCCCTTTAGCTGGACGGGATTTTATTTCGGCATCAACGGCGGCTACGGCTTCGGCCGCTCGAGTTGGAGCGATTCCGCGGTCGGCACCGATTCCGGGCGGTTCAATACCCGTGGCGCGCTTGCCGGCGGCCAGCTTGGTTACAACTGGCAACTCGGCAGCGTCGTGTTCGGCGTCGAGACCGATGCCGATTGGGCGAACCTGACTGGCAGCGGCATCGGCGGCGTCTGCCTCGCCGACGGCGGCGGCGCATGCCAGACTAAGCAGGACTGGTTCGGCACCACCCGCGGACGCATCGGCTACGCCTTCGGCCGCTGGCTGCCTTACGTCACCGGCGGCGCCGCCTATGGCGACATCAAAGCCTTGCAATTCAACGGCACCAGCACGGCGAACCGGCTTGGCTGGACCGCCGGCGCCGGCCTGGAATATTCCATCGACCGCAATTGGAGCGCCAAGGTCGAGTATCTCCATCTCGATCTGGGCACCGCCGGCTTCTTCAGTGCGGCGAACGGCGTGACCACGTTGTCGGTGCCGGCGAAAGACGACCTCGTCCGCGCCGGCATCAACTACCACTGGTAAGGATCGTGGGCGTGCGACGTCTCGGTCCGGACGCGCCGCAAAAAGACTAGCGGCGTCATTCGGCTCCGCGGCGCGTCACGCCATGAACTGGCGTCGTCTACTTGCTCTTTTTGGCGTCTTTCTTCGTCTCGTCGTTTTGCATACTGAAGTAGACCGGCAGCGCCCAAGTCGGCAGCACAAGCGGGAACGACGCCTTGACCAGGCGCCAACTGTTCTCGTTCGGGTCGACCTCTTTCTTGACCTTCATTTTTTTCGCCGCCATTGCCGGTGAAACGGCAATCGCTGCAACGAAAACCAGCAGAACGATTTTCTTCATCTTTCCCCCCAAATAGGCGACGCGGCAATGTCGGGTCGCCCGCCTATCATCGCCGCCGCCGCCAAACTTGCAAGCGCAAACCCCTGGCGGCGTTCAGGCCATGTGCGGGCCCGGCCCGCCGGCGGCCTCCAGCACGGCCGCGCGCCATTCGCGCTTGATCGGCAAGATTGGCGGCATCGGCGCGACGTCGGGTTCGGCCGTGGCTGCGGCGATTGCTTCGATGTTCTCGGTCTTCGAGCCGCGCCGCATGAAAACGTTGTACACCGCCCACTGCGCGCGGTGACGTTTGCCGCCAAGCGGAAAGCGGCTGGCGATCGATGACATGGAATAGAAGTTCGCATAGGTGCGGCTGACGCCCAGGCGCAACTCGTCGCCAGACATCCGCGCCGGCCGATAGACGACGTGGCCCTGGTCGTACATCGTCCAGTCGAATGAGACGATGCGGTTGTCCTTCTTCATCTCGTACCAGGTCAGCGTGCCTGGATAGGGGGTGAGCGTCGAATAGGCGCAGGCGTCGTATTTCGCATCGATGTTGAATTTGGCGGTCTCGTCGAACGACGACGTATCGTCGCCGTCGAAGCCGAACATGAACAGGCCGAACACCATGATGCCGTAGGAGTGCACTTTCTCGACCAGCGCGGCGAAATTCTCCGGGCGATTGACGTGTTTGTGCACGCTTTTGAGCGTTTCGCGTGAGATCGACTCAAAACCGATGCTCAGCAGCGTGCAGCCGCTTTCTGCGGCAAGTTCGAGCATGCGGTCGTCTTGCGCCAGCTTCGAGGTAACGCCCGCCTGCCACTGGATGCCACGGCCTTTGAGTGCGCGCATGACTTCCTTGGGCCGCTCCGGCGTGCCGAAGAAGTCAGCGTCATTGATTGAAATGACGCGTGCCCCGCAGTTCTCCATTTCGTTGATCACTTCGTCGACCGGCCGGTAGCGGAATTTGAGGCCGTTCATCAGCGGCTCGGCGCAGAAGGTGCAGCCTTGGTGGCAGCCGCGCGATGTCTGCACGAAGGTCTTGTTGACGTAGCGGTGCTTTTTCAAAAGATCGTAACGCGGCATCGGCACGCCGACCATCGGATGCAAGGTGTTCGACTTGTAAGTGCCGCGCAGTTCGCCGTTCTCGAGATCGTCGAGCATCTTGTTGATGACCAGTTCGACTTCGCCGATGACCACGGCGTCGGCGTGCTTGAGCGCTTCCTGCGGCATGAAGCTCGGATGCACGCCGCCCATGGCGACCGGCACGCCCTTGGCGCGGAACCGGTCGGCGATCTCGTAGCCGCGATTGACGTAGCTCGTCATCGCCGAAATCCCGACCATGTCGCATTTGAGGTCGAAGTCGATGGTCTCGATGTTCTCGTCGGTCAGCACCACCTCGTACCGGTCGCGCGGGATGACGGCAGCGACCGCCAGCAGGCCGGCCAATGGCGAATATAAAGCACGATTGAAGTAGAGCGGACGCGTCGTCAGGGAATCGGTTTTCGGATTGATGAGGTGGATGACACGGGAACGCATGAATTCCCCCTAAATGGTGGCGCCGGCCCTGCCCGCTAATCAATGACAGGGCGGGGCGCCTGTTCCCCCGTCTGTCGAATTAAATGCGCCGATTTGCCGCCCACTACGGCACGTGGCCGTGCAAAAGGCGGTCCTGACGCTTTTTCTGTCGCCCCGCCCACGCTATTGAGGTTTTGCGATACCGTAGCGTCATGGAACTCTGGAATGCCGCTTCATCTCATCAAGCTGTGCGTCGGCTGCGACTCGGTCGCCGACCTCGAGGACTGGATCAAGCTGAAGCTAAAAGAGAAGAAGAAACGCCGGCAGAAGCCCGAGCATATCCACACCACCCGCATGGTCCCCAAGCGTGCCGAGGAACTTACCGGTGGCGGCTCGCTCTACTGGGTGATCCGCGGCCAGATCAGCTGCCGTGAGAAGATCCTCGACATCCGCCCGGCCACGGGAAAGGACGGCATCAGGCGCTGCCAGGTCGTGCTCGACGGCAAATTAGTGCTGGTCGAGCCGCGCCCGCGTTCGGCATTCCAGGGCTGGCGCTATCTCGAGCCCAAGGATGCCCCGCGCGATCTCGCGCGCGCCGCGCCCGGCGCCAGCAGGATGCCTGAGCGGATGCGGCGCGAACTGCAGGAACTGGGCTTGCTCTAGACGCGCGCGCGGCGCGTCTTGTGGCCGGATCACGACAAGTCCGCCTACGACAACGAAAAAATCAAATCAAAAAACTAATTCTCGCACGCATTGGCGGGCCTATCATCTGTGACAAGAGAATCAAGCGAGCGGAGCGCTGCCTAGACGCCAAGATTATCGATCAGTCGCGTCTTGCCGATCTTGGCGGCGACCAAAAGGCGAATCGGGCCGTCTTTGCGCGAAGAAATCGGCGCCAGCGTCACGGCATGGCGTGCTTCCAGGTAATCGAGTGCAAATCCAACACGCGCAATTTCGGCATGACCTTCTTCCAGAACCATCTCGATCGGCTCGCCCAGCTTGATTCGTTTCGCGCTCGCGGCGAGCACGCGGTAGAGCGTCGACCCGGCTTTGCGCTCCGCGGGCGAGAGGTAAGCGTTGCGCGAGGACAGCGCGAGCCCGTCCGGTTCGCGCACCGTCGGCACGCCGATCACTTTGAGCGGCAGATCGAGATCCTTGACCATTTGGGTGACGACGCAAAGCTGCTGGTAGTCCTTTTCGCCGAACATGGCGAAATCGGGCGATGTTTGGGTGAACAGCTTGGCGACGACGGTGGCGACGCCGCCGAAGAAGTGTGGTCGGAACTTGTCCTCGAGCCCGGCTTTGGCGGCGCCCTGCGGCTCGAGCCGCGTCGCAAAGCCGCCCGGATACATCACGTCGGACGCCGGCGCCCAGACCAGATCGACTTTAGCCGCGCGCAACGCCGCCAGATCGGCGGCAAAACCCCGCGGATAGCTGCCAAAGTCTTCATTCGGCGCAAACTGCGTCGGATTGACGAAGATCGACACCACGACGCGGCGGGCGCGCCGGCGCGCGTGCGCGACCAGCGCCAAATGGCCGCGGTGTAGGGCGCCCATGGTCGGAACCAACGCCACCTTTTCGCCGGCGCTGCGGTACCGCTGCAGAATTCGACGAAGAGAAGCGACCGTACGCGCGACGACGAGACGGGTTGCCATGAGTCTTAACTGCCGGATGACTGCCGAACGAATAGCCAATAGCAAAACTGTGGCAAGGCGGCCACGTGTGCCGCAACAAAATCGCCTGGATCGGATCGCTGCTTGACGAGAGTCCTGAAACAATTCGAGAATTGCTAGCCCTTGGGGGACGGGTCATGTTGGTGCAGCCGATTGAGCGGGCCGGTCAGTCTGCTCACGTGGTTGTTCTTGGCAACGAAAAGGGCGGGTCGGGCAAATCCACCACCGCCCTGCACATCGCGGTTGCCCTGCTCAAGGCCGGTCAGCGCGTGGCGACAGTCGACCTCGACAGCCGGCAGAAAAGTTTCACGCACTACATCGAGAATCGTCGCGCCTGGGCCGAGCGCGCGCGCGTCAAACTCGACCTGCCGACGCATTATTGCGTTGAGCGCGCCGAAGGCAATTCGCTCGAGGCCAATGAAGCGCAGGAACTCGCAAGCTTCGCCAAGGCGATCGCCGAGGCCGAGCATAGTTACGACATCATTGTGATCGACACGCCGGGCAGCGATACCTATCTGATGCGGCTCGCCCATTCGATGGCCGACACGCTCGTCACGCCGCTCAACGACAGCTTCGTCGATTTCGACGTGCTCGGGACGCTGGATCAGGCCGATTTCACCGTCACAGGCGAGAGCCACTACGCCGAGATGGTGCGCGAGGCGCGCCGGCAACGCCGGCTGGTCGACGGCAAATTGACCGACTGGATCGTGGTGCGCAACCGGCTGTCTTCGCTCGGCTCGCGCAACAGGAAGCTGGTCGGCGACGTTCTCGTCGAACTGTCGAAGCGCATGGGTTTCCGCTCGGTGGAGGGCATCGCCGAGCGTGTGGTGTATCGCGAATTCTTCCCGCGCGGGTTGACTGCCTTCGACGAGCTCGACGAGGCGACGCTCGGCACGCGGCCGAGCCTGTCTCATCTGACCGCGCGGGAGGAGGTCATTGCGCTGCTGACCGCGCTGCGCCTGCCGCTCTCGGAAAATGGCAAGCGCCGTGCCGCCGCCCGCGCCGAGTGGCAATCCGTCATGGACCAGCCGCTGCAGGTCCACGACATCCTCGAATAGCGCGCAAGACGCCTTGCCAGGCCGCCGATTGCCCTTAAATCGGTGTAGACTGCCGCCATGAGCAAGGACCCTTCCCAGCAAACGCCGGCGCCGGCTTCGTCGCGGCCGGAAATCGCCGAATTTATCGAACGGGTGCGCGCGCTCGGTTCGGCCGCGGCGGCGGGCACGCGCGGGCGGCTGATCTTTGCGCTCGACGCCACCATGAGCCGGCAGCCGACTTGGGATTCCGCCTGCGCACTGCAGGCCGACATGTTTCGCGAGGCGGCAAAAGCTGGCGGGCTCGATATCCAACTCGTGTATTTTCGCGGGCTGGGCGAATGCCGCGCTTCCGGCTGGGTCGCCGGCTCGGAAAAGCTGGCCACGTTGATGTCGCGTATCGATTGCCGCGGCGGTCATACGCAGATCGGCAAGGTGCTTGGCCACGCGCGGAACGAATATGGCAAGCAGCGCGTGCAGGCGATGGTCTTCGTCGGCGATGCCATGGAGGAGAAGATCGACGACCTATGTCAGGCAGCCGGCGAACTGGGGCTGCTTGGCGTGCCGGTATTCATGTTCCAGGAGGGCAACGATTCCGTGGCTGAGAACGCTTATCGCGAGATCGCGCGTTTGACGCGCGGCGCCTATTGCCGCTTCGATACCGGGGCGGCGCACCAACTCGGCGAATTGCTGCGCGCGGTCGCCGCTTATGCCGCGGGCGGCATCAAGGCGCTCGCCGATTTGTCAGCCCGGCGCTCGGACGGCGCGCGCCAGCTGCTGGCGCAGCTCAAATAGCATGCCGACACTTATTTTCGGCTTGCTGGTGCTGGTTGGCGCACTGTGGGTGCTCGGCGTGATTTCCCGCATCGACCCGAAAATCGCGGCGCGCGTCATCAAGGCGGCCGGTGGCATCCTGGCGATCGGCTTTGCCGCGTTCCTCGGCTTGCGCGGCGAGGTCGGCATCGCCATCCCGCTCGGCATTTTCGGGCTTGGGCTGCTCGGGTGGATCCCGTTCGGCATCCCGGGATTTTCCCAGCGCACGCAGAAGAGCACCGGGCAGACGTCGCGCGTGCGGTCGGCCTTTCTCGAGATGGAGCTCGATCACGACAGTGGCGCCATGCGCGGCCGGGTCGTTGCCGGCAGTCGCTCCGGCGCCGCGCTCGAGCAACTCGACGTGCAAACGCTCGCCGGCCTCCTGGCGGAATTCGACGACGAAAGCCGGGCGCTATTGGTGGCTTATCTTGACCGCCGGCAGCCCGGCTGGAGTGAAAACGCGCAAGGATACGCGGCAGCGGGGCGGGCTCACGCGGGCAGCCCCAAAATGACGGAACAGGAGGCCTATCAGATCCTTGGCGTTGAGCCGGGGGCGAGCGCCGAGGCCATCACGCGCGCGCATCGCACGCTGATGAAGAAACTCCACCCCGACCAAGGAGGGTCGACGTACTTGGCCGCTCGTATCAACGAAGCCAAGGAAATCCTTTCGCGTCGCCATCGCTGAGGTACTCCATACGCAACAACACCATCAGCGGCTCCTGGCTCTTGGCACGTCCCGTTATGTTTTTGCGCGCGCGTTCTGATGTGGCGCGTCGTCGACATTTCAGTTCTTCAGCAGCATGCACGGAATTTCGCTGCGCTTGAGATGTTTGCAGACCGTCTCTGCCTGGCCCTTCTCCAGTCCGGCAAAGCGCGCGCGGTAAAGCGATTTGGCGCCCTTCGCCACGCGTTCGGTGAACGGATCGGCGTGCCCGAGCAGAGCCTTTGCCTTGTCCTGCGCCGCGGCCAGCCGTTCTTTGGCTTCCTTTTCCTCGGGAAACGCGCCGACCTGGATCATCCAGCCGCCGCTGCGCGGCCTGGCCGCCGGCTCCGGCGCCTTTTCCGCCGCGACCGCAACGCTGCCGTCGGTCGATGCGACCTTGACCGGCAGTGTGCCGAGCAGGCCAGGTTTCGCGGTCGGCAGAGGCGGCGCCTCGCGTTTGACGACGGCAACGGTGGTGACGTGGCTCGGATTGGTACCCTGCGAGACCGAGACCAGCCGGTAGCCGTCCGGCGCCGCAGTCGGCGCAATCGACGCGGTGTGCGTGGCGCTCACCGAGAAGGCTTTCACCGGATTAGGCTTGATCGGCGCGGTTGAGCCGATCACCGGCTCGCTACGCTTGGGGGCCGGCGCGGCGGCCGCGACCCTTTCGATGCTCTTCTTGGCGCGCGCGTCGGCGATTTCCGCAGCTTCGCCAACTGGCGGCGCTGTGCGCTTGACCGAAGCGAGCTGGACGGTGTCGTCGAGCAAGCTCTCTACCCGCGCATCGCGCGCGGAGGCCGAGTGCCCGCCGAACACGACGGCGATGAGATGCCGTCCGCTGCGACGCATCGAGACGACGATGTTGAACCCGGAGTCGCGAATGTAGCCGGTCTTCATGCCGTCGACGCCGTCGACACGGCCGAGCAGGTGATTGTGATTGCGGAATTCCTCGCCGCGGTACTTGAACGTGCGGGTCGCGAAGTAGGGGTAGTATTGCGGGAACCGATCCTGGATGGCGCGGGCGAGGATGGTCATGTCGCGCGCCGTGGTGATCTGCTCGTCGTTGGGCAGACCGGAAGCATCGCGATAGACCGTGTGCGTCATGCCGAGGGCGCGGGCCTTGGCCGTCATCTGCCTGGCGAAGTTCTCTTCGCTGCCGCCGAGCGCCTCGGCGACGACGACCGCGACGTCGTTGGCCGATTTGGTGACAATGGCGCGGATCGCGGTTTCGACCTCGATGCTCTGGCCGGGCTTGAGGTCGAGCTTTGACGGTGCCTGCTCCGCGGCATGGGGCGACACCTCCATTTCCGTCGACATCTTGATCTTGCCTGCTTCCAGCCGCTCGAACAGCAGGTAAAGCGTCATGATCTTGGTGAGCGAGGCGGGATGGCGCAGGCTGTCGGCGTTTGTCGCCTGCAGCACCGCGCCGGAATTGGCGTCGACCACCATGGAGGAATAGGGCGGCTCGTAGCTTTCTGCGGCGGCGTGATGACGATGACGCCGGCCCCGGGCGTCGGCATCTGTGCAGACGGCGGCGACGGCCAGCAGTGTGATCAGGCCGAGCGCGCTCCAACGGAATGGACGCTGGACAAAAACGCCGGCACGCGACATCCGCTCTCCCCAACCCCGTTTCTCAGGCGGCCTTGAAACCCGCCGAATTTGGCCGATTTGTAGCGGCCCCGCGGTGCCGCAAAACTCGACCGTAGGCGATCACGGTTTACAAGGCGTTAATGGAATCATGCCGGTTTCACAGGGATTTTCGCACTGCAAAATATTTCCTTGACTTTATTGTGCACTGCAGTATGAGAGGTGCCAATTGCCCGGGTTTTCAGGCCGGGGCCTGCAGTTCGTGCATTGCGCCGCATCGCGGCCGGGAAGGGATGACAATGGTCAAGAATTTCGAAGATCTCCAGCAAGCCAGCAAAGAAAACGTCGATCTCGCGCTCAAATCGATGGGCGCGTTGTCGAAGGGCACCCAGGCCATCGCGGTCGAGGTGGCCGACTACTCCAAGAAGGCTTTCGAGGACGGCACCGCCGCCTTGGAAAAGCTGTTCGGCGTGAAGTCGTTCGAGAAGGCGATCGAGTTGCAGACCGAATACGCCAAGACCGCCTACGAGGGTTTCGTGGCCAAGGCCTCCAAGATCGGAGAGCTCTATGCCGACCTCGCCAAGGAAACCTACAAGCCGTTCGAAAGCCTGGTCGTGAAGGCCAAGTAAGTCCCGTTCGCGTTGTTTTGCGTAGCCTGCAAAGGCAAAGCCCGGCCCAATTGGCCGGGCTTTTTAGTTTTGGTCGACGCGCTGCTTATTGGGCGACGTAGAGATTGCTCAGCTTGGTGCCGATCGATTGGAACGTCGTCACGATGGCATCGGACGAGGTCAGCAGGAAGAACTTGCTGGGGTCCGGATAGACCGCCGCGGTCGTTGCGGTGGCTGCAGTGCCAGCGCAATTCTGCAGCAACGTCGACGTCGCATCGTGGCCCGTGTTCACCTGGATCGTATAGAGTGTGACACCGCCTGCGTTGATGTTGTTGCAGTTGGCCTGCTCTCTGGCATCGATCTTTTGGTCGTCCGACGAGCCGACGGTAACGCCATCGCCATACCAGCGATCCTGCGTGTTCAAACCGTCGGTGAGCAGGATGATGACGTCCGAGTAGGTGTAGTTCGGGTCTTTCGGCGGCGCGGTGAATGGGCCGACGCCGACCAGCGACATCCAGCCAAGCTGCAAGCCGATCGCCTGGTTGGTGCTGCCGCCCGGTGCCATGGCGGCGACCATCGTGTTCATCGCATCCCAATTGTAGCTCAGGCCCATGACAGGGTTGAGTGCAGGTGAGTCCGTCGGCGAGCAGTAGCTATACTGCTCCGCCGCATACAGCGATGCATTCCTGGTCGGGTCGGGCTGCGCGACGTTGGTGTCGTAATTGTTGGTGGTGTCCGGGCCGGTGGTGAGACCACGATCCATGACACAGCCGTTCCAGGTGCTGTGGTTGGCCGGCGTCCAGGTATTCCCGGACCAGACACCTGCCGTCCACGTGGCAGCCGTCCACGTACCCGGTGTGGCCGTCCAAACGCCGGGCGTCCAGACACCGGCTGTCCAGGTCCCGAAGCCCCAGACGCCATGATTGTTTTGGCACTGGGTTTTCGAGGTGTACTGCGATTTGGTGCAGGCTTTGAGCCCGGTGCAGTTGCCTTGGCTGGTTTCGCCGGGGTTCGAACAGACGCCCGCGCTCTGGCAGCCGTTCATGCTGTTATGTCCCGAGATCGAGCAGGTGCCCGCGGCGGTGCAGGCACCCGAACTCGTGTACCCCGAGAGCGAGCAGGTGCCGGCGCCGGTGCACGTACTCTGGGATGTATAGCTCGAAAGCGAGCAGCTGCCCGCGGCGGTGCAGGCGCCCGAGGTGTTGAATCCCGAAAGCGAGCAAGTGCCATCGGCGGTACAACTGGACTGGCTGTTGTCGCTGGAGATCGAGCAGCTCGAGTGCGAAACACAGCTGCTGCGGCTGGTGTAGCCACCGGCGCTGCAGGTGCCGTTTTTGGCGTCCCAGGACGTGGCGTCGGAGAGCGTCGCGTCCTGCGCTTTCGTACCCCAATAGATCCAGTCCGAATTCCAGTTGGCCGGGCCGAGATTGACGTCCTTCATAAACGGAATAATCGAGACATAGACGTCGCCATCGGTCTGGGCGGCATTCTTGAGCTGGGTCAGCAGGTTTGCGGTCGCCGTCCGCAGGGCGACGATCTTGTCGTTGTCCTTCATCGATCCGGTGTTATCGAGCACCAGCGCCACGCGCAGACGCGTCGAGCCCCATCGGACGGTGGACGAGCTGTGCACCGTTATGTTTGTGACGCCGATGAGACCGAGAAAGCTCGTCGAGACGTTGGCTGAGCCGTCGATAACCACCCGGGTCCCGCCGTCGGGATAATAGCTCGCGGTGATCGAATGGCTTGTGGCGAGCGGTGGCCTGAACATAGCATCGAAGTAGGCAGCCGCTTTGGTCTGCAGCGTGCCGTCCGTCGAATCCTTTGCCGCTTCTTTCGAGATCATCAGCGCCGTCGAGTCGAGCGCGGCTTGCATCGCAACCTTGACTTGATTGGCCTTGCTGTAGTCGACCGCAGAGCCGATGCCGACGATGACAGGAATGGTGGCAAAAGCGAAGGTAATGGCGACGTTGCCTGCGCGCGCGAGGCGGAACGATTGCAAAGCGCTGCGGAATTTCATCCAAACCGACTTCATGGCGCTCACCGATTACGGTTGAACTCGCTTACCGTCATAAGCACCGCTGCTAAAAGCCTGGTGTATCGCAACCCCGGAAATCCTTAGCGGACGGTAAGTTTCGAGGGGGCAAGACATCGACTTTGCCTGTTCGATCAGGGATTTGACCGGTTAATTCTCTCTGCTGCTTATGCCGCGAATGCCACACAGTTCTTATGCGGTGTCGTTAACGCTTGGTTGGTCCAGCCTTCATCGAGGCCGGTTTATGCCGCGGCGGGTGGCCGCCGCGGCATAGCCAAGCGGCTACATCGCCAGCCGCAGGTCCGTCATCGCCGTACCGATTTGGTTGAAGGTCGAGACGATCTGCTCCGGAGAGGTCAGCAGGAAGAAGTGATCAAGCGTTCCCGTCGTGTTGCTGGCGCAGTTCTGGAGCAGGGTGGAGGTGGGGTCGTTGCCGGTATTGACCTGCACGGCGTAGATCGTGATCCCGGCGTTCTTGATATTGTCGCAGGTTGTCTGCTCGCGGCCGTCGATGGTCGGGCAAGGCCCGTTGCTCGGGCAGCTATACCAGCGATCTTGCGTGTTCAAGCCGTCGGTCAAGAGAATGATGACCTGCTTGTACTGGTAGTGCGGGTCCTTTGCGGGAATCGTGAAGGGTGCCGCCGTGAGCGACTGCCAGCCCAATTGCAGACCGAGCGCCTGGTTGGTATTGCCGTTCGGTTGCATCGCGGTGATCTTGTCGTTCAGGGCGGTCCAGTCGTTGCTCAGCCCGACCAACGACGCCGGACAGGACCCGTACTGCTCCGTCGGATAGAGCGTGTCGCCAACGCCCGGCGCGTCGTTGGTGGTGTCGAAGTTCTGGCCGCGGTCGACGACGCAGCCGTTCCAGGTCGTATGCGCGGCAGTCGTCCAGGTGCCGGCCGTCGGATACCAGGTTCCGTTATGGTTCACGCAATCGGTTTGCGTCGTGTGCGACGACTTCGAGCAGACATTGACGGCCAGGCACTTGCTTCTGGTCGTAAAGGCCGACCCCGACCTGTTGCAACTGCCGTTGAGCGAATCCCAGAAGTTGTCCGCCGTTGTCACGCCGTCGTCCCAATAGAGCCACGACGCGGCGCTGTTGCTCGATCCGACGTTCACATCCTTACTGAACGGGATGATCGAGACATAGACATTGTCCGCGTTGCCCGCGGCCGCATTGTCGAGTTGCGTGAGAAGGTTGTGCGACGCGGTCTTCAACGCGTCCATCTTGCTCGTGTAGTCGTTGGAGCTCGTGCCGCCTTGGGCCATCGATCCGGTGTTGTCGAGCACGAGCGCCACCCGCAGCCGGGTGTTGCCCCATGTCGAGGTCGTCGCGGCGCTGATGTTGAGTTGGTCGATGCCGAAGATGCTCATGAAACTCGTATTGATCGTGGCCGAACCCGTCACTGCCACTTTGGAACCGCCGTCCGTCGTATAGTGTGCCTGGACGGCAACGTTGGTGGTGTCAGGCCGACTGAACATGGCGTTGACATACGTGGTTGCCATAACCGTCAGCGCAGCGTCATCGGCCGTTGTTGCCGCGGTTTTCGAAAGCATCAGCGCGGCCGAATCGAGCGAGGCTTGGAACGCGGTGCGCGTCGCGTTCGCCCGCGAATAATCGACGGCCGCGCCTACGGCGCCGATCAACGGGATGATCGCTAGGCCGAACAACGGGGCGACATTTCCCCGCCGATTCTTCCAAAATTGGGTCAGCAACATGGTGGCAACCCCCCTTAAAATGCGTTGAACAGCGACTGCCGCGGGAGAATGCCGGGCCCGCATTGATATAACGTTGGAACAGTGGAGTGGATTTGGGGAAAAATAGCCTTGGATTGTCCGTTCGCGGCTTGCGTTCGGGTAACCAATGGATATTTGACCGGATGCACCCGGAATCGCCCGAATTCGCGTTAACCTGTGCCGGAACAGGGCAAATCTCGGCTTGGCCTCGCCGGCTGCCGGTCTCTATGATGGCTGCGTCGGCGCGGCCCGGCCGACACGCTTCTTGAAGGTTCTTGCTTCGGCAATGTCATGAGCCCGACGACGACAACGAAATCTCCCGCCCACAGCACGGCGGCCGGCCGCGGCGGCGGTAAAGCGCCCCGCATGGCGGACGACGACCGTCGGCGGCGCAGCGAGGGAGGCGGCCCCGGCACCGCAGTCGTCACCAAGACCAAGCCGCAGACGAAACGGCCGAGCCTCTACCGCGTTCTTATTCTCAACGACGACTACACGCCGATGGAGTTCGTCGTCCACGTGCTGGAACGCTTCTTCGGCAGAGATCACGAGGCCGCGACACGCATTATGTTGCATGTGCATCACCACGGCATCGGCGAATGCGGCATCTATACGTACGAGGTTGCAGAGACCAAAGTGACGCAGGTCATGGACTTCGCCAGAAAACATCAGCACCCTCTGCAGTGCGTGATGGAAAAAAAGTGAGTCTCGCAAAAGAAGGCTTTAAAACGAAGTCTTGGGGAGAGGCGTTCGATACAAATGGGAATGGAAATCTAAATGCCTACGTTCTCGCGCAGCCTCGAACAGTCGCTCCACCGGGCGCTAGCCATCGCCAATGAGCGGCACCACGAATACGCGACGCTCGAACATCTGCTGCTGGCGTTGATCGATGATTCCGACGCCTCGGCGGTGATGCGCGCCTGCAATGTCGACCTCGACAAATTGCGCCGCAGCCTGACCGCCTATCTCGAATCCGAGTTGGAAAACCTGATCACCGACGGCGCCGAGGACAGCAAGCCGACCGCGGGGTTCCAGCGCGTGATCCAGCGCGCGGTGATCCACGTGCAGTCGTCAGGCCGCGAGGAGGTGACCGGCGCCAATGTCCTGATCGCGATCTTCGCCGAGCGCGAGAGCCACGCTGCGTATTTCCTGCAGGAGCAGGACATGACGCGCTACGACGCGGTCAACTACATCAGCCACGGCATCGCCAAGCGGCCGGGCCTGTCGGAGTCTCGCCCTGTGCGTGGCGCCGAAGAGGAGGCCGATACCAAGAGCGGCGACGAGCCGAAGAAGAAGGGCGATGCGCTCGACGCCTACTGCGTCAATCTGAACAAGAAGGCCAAGGACGGCAAGATCGATCCGCTGATCGGGCGCGACGCCGAGATCAACCGGACGATCCAGGTGCTGTGCCGGCGGCAGAAGAACAATCCGCTGTTTGTCGGCGACGCCGGCGTCGGCAAGACGGCGATTGCGGAAGGTCTCGCGCGCCGCATCGTGCACGGCGACGTGCCGGACGTGCTCAAAGGTGCCACCGTGTTTGCGCTCGACATGGGCACGCTCTTGGCCGGCACGCGCTACCGCGGCGATTTCGAGGAACGCCTCAAGCAGGTCATCAAGGAGATCGAGGCCTATCCCGGCGCGATCATGTTCATCGACGAGATCCACACCGTGATCGGCGCCGGCGCGACGTCGGGCGGCGCCATGGACGCGTCGAACCTACTCAAGCCGGCGCTCGCCTCGGGCACGATCCGCTGCATCGGCTCGACCACGTACAAGGAATACCGCCAGTATTTCGAGAAGGACCGCGCGCTGGTGCGGCGTTTCCAGAAAATCGACGTCAACGAACCGTCGGTGCCGGACACGATCGAGATATTGAAGGGCCTCAAGCCGTATTTCGAGGAATACCACAAGCTCAAATACACCAGCGAGGCGATCAAGGCGGCGGTCGAGCTGTCGTCGCGCTACATCCACGATCGCAAGCTGCCGGACAAGGCGATCGACGTGATCGACGAATCCGGCGCGGCGCAGATGCTGCTGCCGGAAAGCCGGCGCAAGAAGACCATCGGCATCAAGGAGATCGAGACGACGATCTCCACCATGGCGCGGATCCCGCCAAAGACGGTGTCGAAGGACGACGCCGAGGTGCTCAAGCACCTCGAGCAGACCCTCAAGACCACCGTCTACGGTCAGGACAAGGCGATCGAGTCGCTGTCGGCCTCGATCAAGCTGGCCCGCGCCGGCCTGCGCGAGCCGGAAAAGCCCATCGGCTGCTATCTGTTCTCGGGCCCCACCGGCGTCGGCAAAACCGAAGTGGCCAAGCAATTGGCCGCCGCGTTGGGCGTCGAGCTGATCCGTTTCGACATGTCGGAATACATGGAGCGGCACACCGTATCGCGGCTGATCGGCGCGCCGCCGGGCTATGTCGGCTTCGACCAAGGCGGGCTGCTCACCGACGGCGTCGACCAGCATCCGCATTGCGTGCTGCTGCTCGACGAGATCGAGAAGGCGCATCCCGATCTGTTCAACGTGCTGTTGCAGGTCATGGACCATGGCAAGCTGACCGATCACAACGGCAAGCAGGTCGACTTCCGCAACGTCATCCTGATCATGACGACCAACGCCGGCGCGTCCGAGATGGCGAAGTCGGCCTATGGTTTCACGCGGACCAAGCGCGAGGGCGACGATCACGAGGCGATCAACCGGATGTTCACGCCGGAATTCCGCAACCGCCTCGACGCCACCGTCACCTTCGCCCACCTGTCGCAAGACATCATCAAGATGGTGGTCGAGAAGTTCGTGCTGCAGCTCGAGGCGCAACTTGGCGACCGCAACGTCACCATCGAGCTGTCGGAGGAGGCAAACCGCTGGCTGATCGCCAACGGCTACGACGAACTGATGGGTGCGCGGCCGATGGCGCGGGTGATCCAGGAGCACATCAAGAAGCCGCTCGCCGACGAGGTGCTGTTCGGTCACCTCAAGGCCGGCGGCCACGTGCGCGTCGTCGTCGACAAGGACGAGAACAGCCGCGACAAGCTCGGCTTCCAGTTCCTCGACGGTCCGGTCACGCCGAAGCCGGAGAAGCTGCCGGTTGTCGCGCCGAAAGCCAAGCGCCGCTCGCCGCGGCCGAAGGCCAAGCGCGGCTCGGTGCCGAAGGTGCCGTTGCTCAAGGCCTGAGGGCTGTCGTCATCTTGAAACCGAAGGCCGGGCCGCAAGCCCGGCCTTCGCATTTTGCGGGACGCGCATGCACCCGCGCGGTTGCGCGCTCGCCGGCGCCGTGAGACAGGTGGCCGGCCGCCATGTCCGCGCCCGCGCCAAACCACTCCGCAGCCGCCGTGTTTTTCGCCGGGGTGAGATCGGCGCTCACATCCGTCTTCTTCCTGGTTTTGGCCGGCACCTATGTCGGCATGGGCGCGCTGACCCACGACTACGGCTTTGCGTCGTGGTGGCTGGCGTTGTCGTCAATGCTGGTCTGGGCGGCGC
This sequence comes from Pseudolabrys sp., assembly GCA_036273755.1. Lineage (GTDB taxonomy): Bacteria > Pseudomonadota > Alphaproteobacteria > Rhizobiales > Xanthobacteraceae > Pseudolabrys. The sequence goes on along the minus strand of DASUGZ010000230.1, from coordinate 7,381 downwards.
CGGGGCAGGTGATCCTGATTTCCGCGCTCGGCACCGGTGGGCCGCCGGTCGAGGCCGCGGTCGCGGTCAGTTTGAGCGCAATCCGGCTGTTTCCAATGGTGGTGGCTTTGTTGCCGCTGCTGCGCGGGCCGCGGACGCGGCTGCGCGATCTGCTGCTGCCGATGCATTTCACCTCGGTCAGCATGTGGGTGGAGTCGCTGCGCCTGCTGCCGACGATGCCGCGCGAGCGCCGCGTCGCCTTCTGCAACGGCCTGTCGATCGGCTACATGGGCACCGCGGTGACGTTCGGCTTCGTCGGTTATTATCTCGCCGCCGGATTGCCGCCGCTGTTCGCCGGTACGCTGTTGTTCCTGACGCCGATGTCATTCCTGATCTCGACCGCGCGCAACGCGCGCGCCATGGTCGACCGGCTGGCACTTGTGCTTGGCCTCGTGCTCGGCCCGGCGCTGACCTATTGGCACGTCGGGCTCGACCTGATGTGGACCGGATTGGTCGGCGGCTCGCTGGCCTATGCCTTTCACCGCTTGCGTCAGGGCGCGCCATGAACCCCGCTTTGACCGAACTGTGGCCCTATCTGCTGCTGATCCTGGTCGGTTATTTACCGAACGAGATCTGGCGCGTGCTCGGCCTGGTGCTGGCGCGCGGGCTCGACGAGGATTCGGAGATCGTGGTGTGGTCGCGCGCGGTGGCGACCGCGATCCTGGCCGGCGTCATCGCCAAGCTGATCCTGTTTTCGGCCGGTGCGCTCGCCGGGATCCCGCTCACCGTGCGCATCGGCGCAGCGGTCTGCGGCTTTGTCGTTTTCCTGGCTGTGAAGCGCTCGGTGTTTGCCGGCGTTTTGGCGGGTGAGGCCGCGCTGCTGTTGGGCGGCTTCCTGTTCACCCGCTAGCCGGCCGAGATTGCCGCGGCGAGCTTCTTGGCCTGCTCGGCGAGCACCTCGGGCTTTTCCTTCTCGCTTGCCGGCGGCTTCAACGGCGCGCCGGATTTGCGCGGAATGACGTGGACATGCAGGTGGAACACCACCTGTCCGCCGGCGCCCTCGTTGAATTGTTGGATGGTGATGCCGTCGGCGCCAAAGGCCGTCAGGGCGGCCTTGGCGACTTTCTGCGTCACCTTGGCGACGTGAGCGAGATCGTCGGCCGGCACGTCGAGAATGTTACGCGCCGGCGCCTTCGGTAGCACCAGGGTGTGTCCGGGCGCGCGCGGCATGATGTCGAGAAAGGCGAAGGCCTTGTCGTCTTCGTAGACCTTGTAGGACGGCAGTTCACCGCGCAGGATTTTGCCGAAGATGTTGTTCGGATCGTAGCTTGGCATCCGTTTCTCCCCGAGACTCACTCTTGCTCCACCAAATCCTTACGGAATGGCGCAAGCGCCGCAAGCTCTTCGCCGGCGGCCCGGACATAAGCGCGCTCACGCGCCAGATAGTCGGCGATGGCCCGCCTTAAGCCGGGATTGGCGATAAAATGCGCCGAATAGGTGGCCCTCGGCAGATAGCCGCGCGCCAATTTGTGCTCGCCCTGGGCGCCAGCCTCGACGCGTTTGAGCTTGTGCGCAATCGCATAATCGATGGCCTGATAATAGCAAAGCTCGAAATGCAGGAACGGGTGGTGTTCGACCGCGCCCCAGTTGCGGCCGAAGATGGCGTCGTGGCCGAGGAAATTGAGCGCGCCGCCGATCCAGCGCCCGGCGCGCTTGGCCATCACCAGAAGGATGCGGTCGCCCATCTTCTCGCCGACGATGGAGAAGAACTCGCGCGTCAGGTATGGCCGGCCCCATTTGCGCGAGCCGGTCTCCATGTAGAAGGCAAAAAATGCATCCCACACCGCTTCGGTGAGGCCGGCGCCGCTCAGCCATTCGACCTCGATGCCGTGGGACAGCGCCTCCTTGCGCTCGCGGCGGATCGCTTTGCGCTTGCGTGAGGCGAGGCGGCCGAGGAAATCGTCGAAGTTGGCATAGCCTTCGTTGTCCCAATGGAATTGCTGGTCGTTGCGCAGCAGGAAGCCGCGCTCGCCAAGCGCACGCCATTCCGGCTCGGTGAGAAACGTGACATGGGCCGACGACAGGTCGCTCGCGGTGGTGATTTCGGTCAGCGCGTCGCCCAGCGCGCCGCGCACTACTTGCGCCAGCGGACCGGAGCGGGCGAGCAGGCGTGGACCGGTGACCGGCGTGAACGGCACGGCGACTTGCAGCTTAGGGTAATAGTCGCCGCCGGCGTGTTCGAAGGCTTCGGCCCAGCCATGGTCAAAGACGTACTCGCCGCGGGAATGGGTCTTTACGTAGCAGGGAGCGGCACCCAGAAGAGCGCCATCGGCGCCTTCCGCGAGCAGGTGGCGTGGCTGCCAACCGGTCCGGCCGCCGACCGAGTTCGACGCTTCAAGCGACGACAGAAAATTATGTGTTATAAATGGGTTATCGACTTGTCCTCGTGTTGCTAAATCTGGGGATAAGTTATCCTCAGATGTTAGTTTAACTGCCGGCGCCAAGGCGGGGCTGCCATTTGCCAGGTCGCTGCCCGCTGCGCAGGCATCCCAGGCCGCGGCGGGAACCTCGGCGAGCGATTGCGCGATGCGGAGTTCGATGTCGGTCATAGGGGGTCTATTACCCCGACTTTATGCCGGAATTGGTGCGAAGTTCAGCACGGTTTAAATTGTGCCTGCTCAGGGACGCCAGCCCTCGAAAATCATCTGGTCGGCCCAGCGCGCGGCGACCCGCCGGTCGGCCGCGGAGCGCACCGTCCAGGTCAGCAGCGGCAGACGAAAGAGTGCGTGCGCGGCCAGTGGCGCCAGCGCCGGCAGGTCTTTCACCGAATAAGCGATGAATTGCGGGCGGCTGCGCGCGGCGTGCAGGAGGAACGCCATGTTGCGCTTCTCCTGAGCCGCCATGGGGTCCCATTCGTGGTGCGCGTAGTGGCGTTCGGCGACGATGCCGCGCGTCAAATGCGGGGCAATCCAGCGCACCAGTTCGATCATCGCAGGGTCGAACGACATCACCGCCACCGGCCCGCCATAGTTCGCCAAGACGTCGGCGCAGCGCTGCACCAGCCGGCGGTCGCCGTCGAAATGGCTCTTGAGCTCGATGATCAAGGTTGTGCGTCCGGCGACAAAGCCGCACAGCTCGCCGAGGGTCATCATGCGGTCGTTTGTCGCCCTGAAGCGCACCGCCTTGAGCGCGGCCGTCGTCATATCGGCGAGGCGGCCGCTGCCTTCGGTGAGGCGGCCGAGCGCATCGTCGTGATGCACGAAAGCCTCGCCGTCGGCGCTGATCTGAATATCGGTTTCGATGCCGTAGCCGCCGGCGATTGCCGCCCCGAAGGCGGGCGCCGTGTTCTCGATCACGCCGGCCGCCGCGTCGTGCAGCCCGCGATGGGCGATCGGCCGCGCCGTCAGCCAGGCAAGCGCCATATCAGTTGACTTCGAACAGGCCTTCGACTTCGACCGCGGCGTCGGCTGGAAGCGCGGCGACGCCGACGGTCGAGCGGGCGTGCCGGCCCTTGTCCCCGAACGCCTCGACCATGACATCGGAGGCGCCGTTCATCACCTTCGGTCCGTCGGTGAAGCCGACCGCCGAGTTTATGAAGCCGCCGAGGCGCACCACGCGGGCGACCTGGTCGAGATCGCCGAGCGCCGCCTTGACCTGGGCCAACAGATTGATCGCGCAGGCGCGTGCCGCCTTTTGCCCGTCCTCGATCGAGACACCGCCGCCCAACTGCCCTTTGGCGACCAATTTGCCGTCGGCGCCGAAGCAAATCTGACCGGACACGACCAGCATATTGCCGCTCTTCACAAACGGCACATAGTTGGCGATCGGGCTCGCCGGGGTCGGCAGGCTGATACCCAGACTGGCAAGCTTCTGTTCGATCATTCCGACCATGATGTCCTCCTGGATGGCCACGCTGTCTTGGCCGAACCGCTGTTCGCGTGCAAGGCGGCCGTTGTCCAGCGTGGGGGCGGCCTCTATCTTGCCTCTATCTTGCATGATTTATGGCTTGATGCCTCAAGGCGGCGGCACGGAAGGCCCGATGACGACACCGAAGTTCTCGAAATCGCTGATTTTTCCTGTTCTGGCGGCCGGCATTGCCGCCCTTGTGGTCGCTCGTCCGGCACCGGCCGCCGAAGACGTGCAACTCGCGCCGCATCGCGCAGTCTACGATCTCAAGCTGATGAAATCGCGGGGCAATCGCGGCCTGGAAGCCGTGCGCGGCCGCATCCTGTACGATTTTTCCGGCAATGCCTGCGACGGTTACGAGCTGCAATTCCGCCAGGTATCCGAACTCGATTCCGGAGAAGGCAAGACCGCGCTCAGCGATTTGCGCTCCACGACCTGGGAAGCCGGCAATGCCAAAGCGTTCCGCTTTAATTCGGAAAACCTGATCGACAACCAGCGTACCGACAGTGTCGACGGCCACGCCGAACGCAACGCGACGACGGTGGCGATCGACTTGAGCAAGCCGAAGGAAAAGAATTTCACCGTGCCGGTGACCGCGGTGTTTCCGACTCAGCACATGCGCCGCATCATCGCCGCCGCCCGCGAGGGCAAGAGCGTCCTGGAATTTCCCGTTTACGACGGCTCGGAAAGCGGCGACAAGCTCTACAACACCCTGACGGTGATCGGTAAGCCGATCGCGCCCGGCGATAAGCCGCCGGACGACGCGGCAGCGAAGGTCCCAGCGCTCGCCAAGCTCACGCGCTGGCCGGTGACCATCAGCTATTTCGAGCAGGAGAGCGAAGCGAAGCAGGAGAGCGGCGAGCAGACACCGGTCTATGCGATCTCGTTCCAGCTCTACGAGAACGGCGTCTCACGCGCCTTGGTGCTGGACTACACCGATTTCAGCATCAAGGGCGACATGACATCGCTGGAAATGAAGACGCCGAAGGCTTGCAACTAGCGCGGTCGGCGCTCCGCTAGTCGTCCTCCAGCGCCAGGCCCTTCACCACCGCGTCCTTGCCGAATTTCGCGCGCAGGCGATCGACCGCATGCTCGGCTTCGGCGCTGCGCCGATCGAGAAGATCGGCGAGGTCGTCATTCGCGGCGTCCTGCAGATGGCTGACACCGATGCCGATCAGGCGGTAGCGCGTCGCGCCGACCTCGTGCTCCAGCAGATCGCGCCCGGCGGCGAAGATGCGCGCGGCGAGTTGCGTCGGATGGCCGAGCGCGCGCGCCCGGGTGCGGATCTTGAAATCGGCGCTCTTGAGCTTGAGCGTCACCGTCGAACCGGCGAGGGCGTTGGCCTTGAGCCGCGCCGACACGCGTTCGGTCAGGTCCCACAGGTATTGCTCGAGCGGGCGGAACTCGGCGATATCGCGGTCGAAGGTGGTTTCGGCGGAAATGCTCTTGGTGTCGCGCTCCGCGTTGACGTGTCGCGCGTCGAGCCCTCGGGCCAGATGCCAGAGGCGGGCGCCTTCCTCGCCATAGCGGCGCATCAACTCGTCCTTGTCCGCGCGCTGCAGGTCGCCGATCAGGCGATAGCCGTCGCCGGCGAGTTTGGCGGCGCTCACAGCGCCGACGCCGTAGATGAAGCCGACCGGTTTCGGCGCCAGAAACGCCGCCGCTTCGTCCTGACCGAGCACGGCAAAGCCGCGCGGCTTGTCCATGTCGGAAGCGATCTTGGCGAGGAACTTGTTGGCCGACAGCCCGATCGACACCGTGATGCCGAGGTCGCGCTCGACCTGCAGTGCAAAGCCCGCGAGCACTTTGGCAGCGCTCATGCCGTGGAGCCGCTCGGTACCGGTCAGATCGAGGAAGGCTTCGTCGATCGACAAAGGCTCGACCAGCGGCGTCAGGTCGAACATTGCCTTGCGCACGGCGCGGCCGACTTGCACGTATTTCGCCATGTTCGGCTTAACGACGACGGCATGCGGGCAGCGCTGTTTGGCCTCGAACATCGGCATCGCCGAGCGGATGCCGTAGGTGCGCGCGACATAGCAGCAGGCCGCCACCACGCCGCGCTTGCCGCCGCCGACGATGACCGGTTTGTCGATCAGCGACGGGTCGTCGCGCTTTTCGATTGTTGCGTAGAAGGCGTCGCAATCGACATGCGCGATGGTCAGCCGGTTGATCTCGGGATGGCGCGCGAGCCGCGGCAGGTGGCAGGCCGGGCAGCGGTTTGCGGTGTCCGGTGCGTCGGCGAGGCAGTCGCGGCAGAAGCTCACGGGATGTCGCGCTCCCAATGTCCGCCGAGCGCGGCCAGCGCCTTGCCGACGTCGGCAGGTTCGAAACCGGCGGAAACGGCGAATTCCTGCAACAGTCGCTCATCGCCGGCCAGGTACTCCAGCACGCCGACGAGGAACCCGGGCTGCTGGGCGGCGGTGCGAATCTGTGCCGGCCCGATGCCGGTTGTGGCGAGGAAGCGCCCGAGGCGCTCGCCGTCGCCGGCAATAAAGGTAAGTGCCTGAATCGCAAGCCCTTCTGCCGCTTCTTGCGTTAATGAACGTGCCGCTTTCATCGGGCAAATTTGCCTTTCCGTAACATATCGGCACTACCGTTGCGCAATCATGCCCGAGCGCGCGGGGCGTGGCGACGCCGCGGCGTGGGCCTGGGGATGCATTGGGGACAAATGGGGCGGGAAAGATGCCGAAGACCGTCCTGATCGTGGAGGACAACGAGCTGAACATGAAGCTCTTCCACGATCTCCTCGAGGCTCATGGCTACCAGACCGTCGGCACCCGCAACGGCATCGAAGCGCTGGATCTGGCGCGCAAATACCGGCCGGATTTGATCCTCATGGACATCCAGCTGCCGGAAGTGTCCGGCCTGGAAGTGACCAAGTGGCTCAAGGACGATGCCGAGCTCAAGGCGATTCCCGTCGTCGCGGTGACCGCCTTCGCCATGAAAGGCGACGAGGAGCGCATCCGCGAGGGCGGCTGCGAGGCGTATCTGTCCAAGCCGATCTCTGTCGGCAAGTTCATCGAGACCATCCGGCATTTCCTGGGGCCGGCTTGAAGGTGTGAGTGATGAGTGCGCGTGTTCTCGTCGTCGACGATGTACCGGCCAATGTGAAGCTGTTGGAAGCGCGGCTGTCGGCCGAGTATTTCGACGTCATCACTGCGCAGAACGGGCCCGAGGCGCTGGCGCTGTGCGAGCGGGCCGAATGCGACATCGTGCTGCTCGACGTCATGATGCCGGACATGGATGGCTTCGAGGTCTGCCGCAAGCTCAAAACCAACCCGGGGACTCATCACATCCCCGTCGTCATGGTGACGGCGCTCGATCAACCTTCGGACCGCGTGCGCGGCCTGGAAGCCGGCGCCGACGATTTCCTCACCAAGCCGGTCACCGATGTCGCGCTGGTCTCACGCGTCCGCTCGCTCGCGCGGCTCAAGATGGTCACCGACGAGCTGCGGCTGCGCGCGCTCACATCCAAGGAAATCGGCATCGAAAGTCC
>DASUGZ010000229.1:0-6207 GCA_036273755.1 Pseudolabrys sp. | reverse complement strand
GCCCGAAGTCCGAATATGTGACGGAGACATGGGATCCGTCGGTTTTTTCGTATCCCTTATCGACCATCTCCTTGTACAGCTTGAGCAGATCCTGCCCTTTCTGCGACATTGGGATAATAGTCATCGGGCAAGCCCCCGTTTTTCCGCTATATACAACAGATATTTTATAACCGCCTGAGTCGAAACTGCCGGTAGCCAAAAGTGAGGAGAGGCGTCGGGTTCCCCCAAGCGCCCTTGGCGCGGGGCCTCCCGCCGCGTAACGTCGCGGCGCGAAAAACGATGCGGTCGGCCAACACCGGCCCGCTGGGGAGGATCACGTCCATGCGCTGGAATATCGGGTTTCTGTCTCGTTTGCTGGTCGGATTGCTGGCTCTGTCGCTGATCGGCGCGACCGGAGCGCGGGCCACTTATCCCGACCACCCGGTGCGCATCGTTGTCGGCTACCCGCCGGGCGGTTCGACCGACATTTGCGCGCGGCTGTTCGGGCAGTGGCTGAGCGAAAAGCTGCACCAGCAATTCATCATCGAGAACAAGCCGGGCGCGGGCAACAATCTCGGCACCGAGATCGCGATCAAATCGGCGCCCGATGGCTACACGCTGTATCTCGCCAATCCGGCCAATACGGTCAACGCGTCGTTGTACAAACACCTCCGCTTCAATTTCCTGAACGACACGGTTCCGGTCGGCGGCTTTATTCGGGTGCCCAACGTGATGGAGGTCAATCCGTCGGTGCCGGCCAAGACGGTCAAAGAATTCATCGACTACGTCAAAGCCAATCCGGACAAAGTCAATATCGCGTCGTCGGGCACCGGAACCTCGATCCATCTGTCCGGCGAGTTGTTCAAGATGATGACCGGCCTGAAGATGACACACGTGCCGTACAAGGGCTCGGCGCCGATGCTGACCGACCTTCTCGCCGGGCAGGTCCAGGTGACCTTCGACAACTTGCCGTCCTCGATCGGCCACATCAAGGCCGGCAAGCTGCGCGCGCTGGCGGTGACGACCGCACAGCGCTCGGCGGAACTGCCCGACGTGCCGACGGTCGCCGAGACCGTGCCGGGCTACGAGGCGAGCGCCTTCTTCGGCCTCGTCGCGCCGAAGGGTACTCCGCCGGAGGTCATCGATATCCTCAACAAGGAGATCAACGCGGCGCTCAAGGATTCCAGCATGCAGGCCAAGCTCAAGCAGCTCGGCGGCACGCCGATTCCCGGCTCGGCCGCCGACTTCGGCAAGCTGCTCGCCGACGAGACGGCAAAATGGGAGAAGGTGGTGCACGCCGCCAATCTCTCGGTCGAGTGACACGAAACCGCAATGACAGACCGCAAACGTCCGGAAGACCTGCGCAGCTACCGCTGGCTCGGCGTCGACGACATGCGCTCGTTCGGCCACCGCTCGCGGCTGCGCGGCATCGGCTATGACGCCGAGGACTGGAAGGGCAAGCCGGTCATCGGCATCATCAATACCTGGAGCGATATTAATCCGTGCCACGCGCATCTGCGTTCGCGTGCGGAGAACGTGAAGCGCGGCGTGTTGCAGGCGGGCGGCTTTCCCATCGAGCTGCCTGCGATGTCGCTTGCCGAAACCTTCGTCAAGCCGACGACGATGATGTACCGCAATTTCCTGGCGATGGAGACCGAAGAGCTGCTGCGCAGCCATCCGCTCGACGGCGCGGTGCTGATGGGCGGCTGCGACAAGACCACGCCGGGCCTCTTGATGGGCGCGATCAGCATGGGGTTGCCGGCGATCTATGTGCCTGCGGGGCCGATGCTGCGCGGCAACTGGAAGGGCCAGTATCTCGGCTCCGGTTCCGACGTGTGGAAATACTGGACCGAGAAGCGTGCCGGCAACATCAACGATGAGGAATGGGACGAGATCGAGGGCGGCATCGCCCGCTCGTTCGGCACCTGCATGGTCATGGGCACCGCGGCGACCATGATGGCGATTGCGGAAGCGCTCGGCATGTCACTGCCCGGCGCGTCGTCGATCCCGGCCGCCGATTCAAATCATCCGCGCATGTGCACGAACGCCGGCCGGCGCATCGTCGAGATGGTGTGGGAGGATCTGACGCCGAGGAAGATCATGACGCCCGCCGCCTTCGACAACGCCATCAAGGTGCACATGGCCATGGGCGGCTCGACCAACGCCATCATCCACGTGGTGGCGATGGCGCGCCGCGCCGGTATCCCCGTGGACATGGATACGTTCGACAAGCTTTCGCGTCAGGTGCCGGTGCTCGCCAATGTGCGGCCGTCCGGAAAATATTTGATGGAAGATTTCTTTTACGCCGGCGGCCTGCGCGCGCTGATGCAGAACCTGCGCGACAAGCTCGATCTCACCTGTCTCACCGTCACCGGCAAGACGGTCGCGGACAACATCGACAGCGGAAAAGTTTACATCCCCGACGTCATCCATTCGCTCAACGATCCGGTCTATGCCGAGGGCGCGACCGCGGTGCTCAAGGGCAACCTCGCGCCCCAAGGCTGCGTCATCAAGCCGGCGGCGGCCGATCCGCGCTTTCTCAAGCACCGGGGCAAGGTGATCGCGTTCGAAGACTACAACCACATGATGCGCGAGATCGAGCGCGACGATCTCGACGTCACGCCGGACCACATCCTGGTCTTGAAGAACGCCGGGCCGAAAGGCGGCCCCGGCATGCCGGAATGGGGCATGCTGCCGATCCCGAAGCGGCTGTTGGGGCAGGGCGTGCGCGACATGATCCGCATTTCCGACGGCCGCATGAGCGGTACCAGTTATGGCGCCTGCATCCTGCACGTCGCGCCGGAGAGCTTCATCGGCGGGCCGCTGGCGCTGGTGAAGACCGGCGACGAGATCGAGATCGACGTCGACAAGCGCCTGATCCATCTGCACGTCAGCGACGACGAGCTTGCCCGCCGCAAGGCGGCGTGGATCAAGCCTGCGCCGAAATATCCGCGCGGCTACGGCGCGCTGTTCTCCGACCACATCGGCCAGGCCGACGCGGGTTGCGATTTCGATTTCCTTGCCGCCGGCGGCGCGATCCCCGAGCCGGAGATTCACTGAGGAGCAGTCGATGGTACAGGTGGCGCGCGCGATCGCAGTCGTTGTCGTTTTGGTGTTCGGCGCCGCCGGCGTGAAGGCGCAAACTTATCCGACGAGCCCGGTCCATCTGATCGTCGCCTACTCGGCCGGTGGCACCGGCGACGTGGTGGCGCGCATCGTCGCGCCCAAGCTGTCGCAGGCGCTCGGCCAATCCGTCATCGTGGAAAACCGCGCCGGCGCGAGCGGGTCCATTGGCGCGCACAGTGTCGCCACGGCCGCGCCCGACGGCTTCACGCTGCTGATCGGGCAGACGGCGGAAATTTCGATCAACCAGCATTGGCTCAAAGGCCTGAGCTACGATCCCGACAAGGACCTCACGCCGATCGCCATGCTGGCGATCGTGCCGCTGGCGCTCGCCGTGCCCGCCAAGGCGCCGTATTCCACCATGGCGGAATTCATGGCCGCGCTGCGCACCAAGAAACTCACATTTGCCTCGGCCGGCACCGGCACGCCCGGCCACTTCGCCGGCGAATTCCTCAAGGCCAAAACCCATGGCGATCTCACCCATGTACCCTATAAGGGCGCCGGCCCCGCTTTGACCGACCTGATCGGCGGTCATGTCGATTTCTATTTTCCCGGCATGCCGGCGGTGATGCCGCATATCAAGAGTGGCCTGCTGAAAGTGTTCGCCGTGTCGTCGGCCAAGCGCTCGCCGATCGCGCCGGACGTGCCGACGGTCGCCGAGTCCGCCGGCATCAAGGATTTCGACTTCACGCTGTGGGCCGGGGTGTTCGCGCCGCGCGGAACATCGCCGGCGATCATCGCCAGGCTCAACAGCGAGATCAACAAAGTGCTGGCCGATCCGGAGACCCACAAGAAGCTGGTCGACGCCGGCGCCGATGTCGAGCCGATGTCGGTCGAGCAATTCCGCGCCTTCGTCGCCGCCGAGAGCGCCAAATACGCGCGTATCATCAAGGAAACCGGCGTCACGGCCAATTAGGCCGGGCGCGCTCTATCGGCGTGCCGGCTGTTCGCCGGGCGTGCTCTTTTGATTTAGAACAACTCCGAACTAGAAGACCTCTAATGTTGATCCGCGCGCATTGACTCGGTCGCGGAAATTTTTCGTATTGAATTTTGCCGCGGGGTTTATGCGGCAAACTTGTTGCCGGGCCTTGAACCCGGCGGATAGGGGAAGAAGGAAATGTCATTCGTTCGTGTTGCGCGCGCGTGCTCGGTCGCGCTGATGATTGTCGCGCCAGGCTTCGCCGCCCGCGCGCAATCCACCGCCGACGTTTTTCGCGAAGCCGAATCCAAATACATGTTCGGCTTCATCGACGGCGCCGACATCGGCAACGAAGGCGAGAAGGCCCTCGAGTACGAGGCGACCGGCTCGTTCCAGAAGCGCGGCGGGCGCTACATGGCGCTCGAGCACGAATTCGCCTTCGAACATGTGCCGACGCAGAATTTTTCCTACGAGCTGAGCGCGCACGCGCTGACGCATTCGATCAGCGGCGTCGAAGATCTCGACGACCGCAATTCGACGCAGTTCAGCGGCGCTTCGGCGAAGCTGCGCTACTTGGTCATCGGCCGCGGCCCCGGCTCGCCATTTGGTCTTACAATCTCGGCGGAGCCCGAGTGGTCGCGCATCGACGGCACCGACGGCACCCAGGTTCAGGCCTACGCTTCGGAATTCAAGATCGTCGCCGACACCGAGCTCATCCCCAACCGGCTCTACGCCGCGATCAATCTGATGTACGAGCCTGAAGTCGCCAAGCCGGCCGAGACCGGCATGTGGGAACGCAGTTCGTCCGCCGGCGTTGGTCTCGCGCTCGCATACCGCGTCACGCCGACCGTCGCCGTGGGCGTTGCCGCCGAATACGACCGCGCCTATGACGGCTTGCTGTTCCAGACTTTCCAGGGCCATGCCTTGTTCGCGGGGCCGAATGTGCAGATCAACATCACCCGCAAGGTGCTGCTGGCGGCGGCCTTCATGGGTCAGGTTGCCGGCCATGCCGTCGATGACGACCGGGCGCTGGACCTGAGCAATTTCGAGCGCTATCGCGCCAACCTGAAACTCGAATTCGAATTCTAGCGCCACGGAGCGGCGCCGGACGGAAAGGACACGAATATGACGCTCGCAAAACTCGGCCTCGCGATCGCCTTGACGCTCGGGCTGTCGATTGCCGGTTCTGCTTCGCGCGCGCAGGATGCGGTGACGCTGAACATCGCGATGAAAGACCATCGCTTCCAGCCGGCCGAATTGCACGCGCCGGCCGGCAAAGCCATCGTCATCGTGGTGAAAAATCTCGATCCCGCGCCGGCCGAATTCGAAAGCAACATGCTGCGGGTGGAAAAAGTGGTCACCGGCGGCGGCACCATCACCCTGCGCATCCGCCCGCTGGAGCCCGGCCGCTATCGGTTTTTCGACGATTTCCATCCGGAGACCGAAGGCTATCTGGTCGTCAAATAGCCTCGCCGCCTCGTCGGGGCGTCGCTTGTAATTTTTTCGTGTTATAGTTGTAATCCTTCCCCTTCAATACCATGATGCGGCCCTGGAGGCTCAATGGCCTCCGGGGATCGCTGTCCGATCCATTCAACAGAGGGGGTATCTCATGCGTATTCCAAGCTGGTGCGCGAGTGCGTTCGGTCTAGCCTTGTTGCTTGTCCTGCCGGTTGGCTCTGCGCATGCGCAGGCCACGCGCACCTGGGTGTCCGGCGTCGGCGACGACGTCAATCCGTGCAGCCGCACGGCGCCATGCAAGACCTTCGCCGGCGCGATCTCCAAGACCGCGGTAAACGGGGAAATCAACTGCCTCGACCCCGGCGGCTTTGGTGCGGTGACCATCACCAAGTCGATCTCGATCATATGCCTGGTCGAAGCTGGCGTACTCGTGTCGGGCACGAATGGAATCGTGGTCAGCAATTCGGGGGCGAGCACTATTAACGTCGTGTTAGCGGGACTCGACATTGAGGGGTTGGGCACCGGCATCAATGGCGTCACTATTATCGGCTCAGGCCCTTCATCCGTGACCATAAAAAACTGCACGATACACGGCTTCACCACGAACGGCGTTAATGTAGCCGGACCCACGTCCACCCGTGCCGTGATCTTGGACACATACATCGCACTAAACAACACTAACGGTGTTGCCATCGCGGCGAATAATACGGCGGTCGTAATCCGATCAG
>DASUGZ010000228.1:0-7288 GCA_036273755.1 Pseudolabrys sp. | reverse complement strand
GATCTGGTCGATGGCGCGCTCGACTTCCGGCGCGGCGATGTCCTGCGCCTTGCCCGCGGAGAGCGACGTGGACAAATCGTAAGGCCCGATGAACAGGGCGTCGATGCCGGGCGTCTCGGCGATGCTCTCGGCTTGCGCCAGGGCCATCGGCGTCTCGATCATCGCCAGGGTCAGCGTGCCGTCATTGGCTTCGCGCAGATAGTCGACGGTCGCCGTCTTGCCCTGCAGCGTCATGGCGCGTTGCGGGCCCCAACTGCGCTCGCCGAGCGGCGGGAATTTTGCCACCGCGGCGAATTTACGGGCATCGGCCGCGCTGTTGATCATTGGCGCGATGATGGCGGCGGCGCCGAAATCGAGCGCGCGCGAGACGAAAGCAAAATCGTTGAGCGGCACCCGCACCACCGGCGCGGCGCCGGCGTGATCGACCGCGCCGATGCCGGCGACGATCGAGGCCGTGTCCCACAGCCCGTGCTGCATATCGAGGACGAGGGCGGAAAAGCCGTCGCGCGCCACTGTTTCCGCCACCATCGGCGCGGCAAACGAGCACCAGGCGGCATAGACCGTTTCGCCGGCGCGCAGCCGCCGGGCGAGGTCGAAAGCCGCCACCTCAGCCGCTCGCTTTGATCTGGGCGACCGCCTGGACCATCATCTCGTCCATGGCGCGGCGGATGTCCTGGTCCGGCACGGCCACCTTTTTGTCGTCCAAATCGGCGCGAATTTTCTTGAACATGTCGTGATCACCGGCTTCCAAGTCGGCCATGACGATGCCCTTGGCGTAGGCGTCCGCTTCCGCGCCGGAAAGGCCCATTTTGGCCGCCGCCCACATGCCGATAAGCTTGTCGCGCCGCGCGGTCGCCTTGAATTTGAGTTCCTCGTCGTGTGCGAAGTTCTTTTCGAAGCCTTCCTCGCGCTTGTCGAAAGTGGTCATGCCGCCCCCATTCCTTGCGATCGGTCAAGATCGCGCACAGCTGTGATCCGCTGCGCCTTGCATATCGCCCGCCAAGCGTCAAGGCAACATGCGGCAGCGGCGGTGACGTAAATTGGCCAAGTGGAAAACGTCTTGCACGCGCGATTGTGCTGCCCCGACCGATCGGCTAGGTTGACCTCGTGCCCGGAGCGTTTTAGCGCAATTGCAAATGTCCGGTGTCCCGCCGCCGCGGATCTCGACACGACACGAACAGGAACCACGGCATCCCATGGACTTTCAAAAACCACGGTACATCCCGATGAGTCGCCGCCGCCGCATTTATGAGGGCAAGGCGAAGATCCTCTATGAAGGCCCTGAACCGGGAACGCTGATTCAGCACTTCAAGGATGACGCGACAGCCTTCAACGCCAAAAAACACGAAGTGATCGAAGGAAAAGGCGTTCTCAACAACCGGATCTCCGAATACGTCTTCCAGCACCTCAACGAAATCGGGGTTCCGACGCATTTCATCCGCCGGCTCAACATGCGCGAGCAGTTGATCCGCGAGGTGGAGATCATTCCGCTCGAGGTCGTGGTGCGCAACGTCGCCGCCGGCTCGCTGGCGACGCGGCTCGGCATTGATGAAGGCACGCAGCTGCCGCGCTCGATCATCGAGTTCTATTACAAGAACGACGCGCTCAACGATCCGATGGTGTCGGAAGAGCACATCACCGCTTTCGGCTGGGCTTCGCCCCAGGAAATCGACGACATCATGGCGCTTGCCATCCGCGTCAACGACTTCCTGTCCGGGCTGTTCCTCGGCGTCGGCATCCGCCTGGTCGACTTCAAGATGGAAGCTGGCCGGTTATGGGAAAACGACGTCATGCGCATCGTCGTCGCCGACGAAATTTCGCCCGACAGTTGCCGGCTGTGGGATATCAAGTCGAACGAGAAGCTCGACAAGGACCGCTTCCGCCGCGATCTCGGCGGGCTGCTGGAGGCCTATACCGAGGTCGCCAAGCGGCTCGGCATCATGAACGAGGGCGAGCGCCCGCAGGGCTCCGGGCCGGTATTGGTCAAAGGCTAGGCAAAAGTCCGATTTCGGTCGTTTTGGCCGTGAATTACCCGAAGCCCGGCCTTGTGCCGGGCTTTGGCGTCTCTAGGTTACGAATCATGAAAGCGCGCGTCACCGTCACCCTAAAATCAGGCATTCTCGACCCGCAAGGCAAGGCCATCGAAGGCGCGTTGCGCTCGCTCGGCGTCGAAGGCGTCGCCAGCGTGCGCCAGGGCAAGGTCTTCGACATCGAAATCGAGGGCGGCGACCGCGCCAAGGCCGAAGCGCTGCTCAAGCAGGCCGCCGACAAGCTCCTGGCCAACACCGTGATCGAGAATTACCGGGTCGAGGTCGTGGGATGAAAGCCGCCGTCGTCGTTTTCCCCGGCATCAACCGCGAGCGCGATATGGCGCGCACGCTGGAACTGGTGTCGGGCAAAGCGCCGGCCATGGTCTGGCACGCCGACACGGCATTGCCGGCTGGCACCGATCTGGTGGTGATCCCCGGCGGCTTTTCCTACGGGGACTATCTGCGCTGCGGCGCGATCGCGGCGCGCAGCCCCGTCATGGACGCTGTGCGCGCGCACGCCGCGCAGGGCGGCCTCACGCTCGGCGTCTGCAACGGCTTCCAGATTCTGTGCGAGGCCGGACTGCTGCCCGGCGTGCTGATGCGCAACCAGCAGCTCAAATTCATCTGCCGCGACGTCTATCTCAAGGTCGAGCGCTCCGATACGCCGTTCACGCGCGGCTACAATGCCGGCCAGGTGATCCGGGTGCCGGTCGCGCATGGTGAAGGCAACTACATCGCCGACGGCGAAACCATCGCGCGGCTGGAAGGCGAGGGCCGGGTTCTGTTCCGCTACTCCTCGCCCGACGGCATGATCGACCCGAACTGGAACCACAATGGCGCGATCAACGCCATTGCCGGCATCGTCAACGAGCGCGGCAATGTGCTCGGCATGATGCCGCATCCGGAAAATCACGTCGAAAGCGTGATGGGCGCGACCGACGGACGCGGGATGTTTGCGGGGTTGGCTGAGGCGCTGGAGCGGGCGGCCTAGCGTGATCGCCAACGAGCCTGCCATCACCCCCGAACTGGTCGCCGAACACGGCCTCAAGCCGGACGAATACGACCGTATCATCAAGCTGATCGGGCGCACGCCGTCGCTGACCGAGCTCGGCATCTTTTCGGCGATGTGGAACGAGCACTGCTCGTACAAATCCTCCAAGGTCCATCTGCGTGGCTTGCCGACCAAGGGCCCGCACGTCATCTGCGGTCCCGGCGAGAATGCCGGCATCATCGATATCGGCGATGGGCTCGCCTGCGTCTTCAAGATGGAGAGCCACAATCACCCGAGCTACATCGAGCCCTATCAGGGCGCGGCGACCGGGGTCGGCGGCATCCTGCGCGACGTGTTCACCATGGGGGCGCGGCCGATCGCTTGCCTCAACGCGCTGTCGTTCGGCGATCCGAAGCACCCGAAGACGCGGCATCTCGTTTCCGGCGTGGTCGCCGGCGTCGGCGGCTACGGCAATTCGTTCGGCGTGCCGACGGTCGGCGGCTCGGTGCGTTTCCACGCACGCTATGACGGCAACAACCTGGTCAACGCCATGGCGGTCGGCATCTGCGAGAAGGACAAGATCTTCTATGCGGCGGCCTCCGGCGTCGGCATGCCGATCGTCTATCTCGGCTCCAAGACCGGCCGGGACGGCATTCACGGCGCCTCGATGGCCTCGGCCGAATTCGGCGAGGATTCCGACGCCAAGCGCCCGACCGTGCAGGTCGGCGATCCGTTCTCGGAAAAGCTGCTGCTCGAAGCCTGCCTTGAGATCATGGCCAAGGGCTGCGTCATCGCCATCCAGGACATGGGCGCGGCGGGCCTCACGTGCTCGGCGGTCGAGATGGGCGCCAAGGGCGACCTCGGCGTCACCCTCGATCTCGACAAGGTGCCATGCCGCGAAGAGGGCATGAGCGCCTACGAGATGATGCTGTCGGAGAGCCAGGAGCGCATGCTCATGGTGCTCAGGCCGGAAAAAGAAAAAGAGGCGGAGGCGATCTTCCGCAAATGGGGACTCGATTTCGCCATCGTCGGCGAGACCACGCCGTCGAAGCGCTTCATCGTGCGGCACGGCGGCGATGTCATGGCCGATCTGCCGATCAAGGAACTCGGCGATCAGGCGCCGGAATACAAACGGCCCTTCGTCAGCGCGGCGAAGCCCAAGGCGATCGAGGCCGAAGACGTCGCGCCGCCGATGGGCACGGCCGAGGCGCTGGAAAAGCTGATCGCCGCGCCGGACCTGTGCTCGAAACGCTGGGTCTGGGAGCAATACGACCACATCATCCTCGGCAACACCGTGCAGCGGCCGGGTGGCGACGCCGCCGTGGTGCGCGTCGAGAATGGGCCGAAGGGCCTGGCGCTGACCACAGACGTGACGCCGCGCTATTGCGAGGCCGATCCGTTCGAGGGCGGCAAGCAGGCGGTCGCCGAATGCTGGCGCAATTTGACCGCGGTCGGTGCCAAGCCGCTCGCCGTCACCGACAATCTCAATTTTGGCAATCCGGAGCGGCCCGAGATCATGGGCCAATTCGTCGGCTGCATTCGCGGCATCGCAGAGGCCTGCAAGGCGCTCGATTTCCCCGTCGTGTCGGGCAACGTGTCGCTCTACAACGAGACCCACGGCAAGGCGATCCTGCCGACGCCGTCGATTGGCGGCGTTGGTATTCTTGACGATTTCGCCAAGTCGGCCTCGCTCGCCTTCAAACGAGAGGGCGAGGCGATCTTGGCTGTCGGCGAGACGACCGGCTGGCTCGGCCAGTCGATGTACCTGCGTGAATTGTGCGGACGTGAGGAGGGTGCGCCGCCGCCGGTCGACCTTGTCGAGGAGCGCGAGAACGGCGACTTCGTGCGCGCGCTGATCCTCGACGGCATGGCGACCGCCGCCCACGATCTGTCCGACGGCGGCCTTGCCGTGGCGCTCGCCGAAATGGCGATGGCGTCAGGCATCGGGGCCAAGCTCGACGCCGCGCCCGACGATATTCCGGCGCATGCCTACTGGTTCGGCGAAGATCAGGCGCGCTACGTGATCACCGTGCCGGCCGCGAAAGCCAAAGCCGTGCTCGAGCGCGCCCGCGCCGCGAGCGTGCTGGTGTCGCCGATCGGCGCGACCGGCGGCGATGCGCTGGCGCTGCCGGGCGAACCGGCGCTTCCTCTCGCCAAGCTGCGCGACGCGTTCGAAGCTTGGCTGCCGGCCTACATGGCGGGCGAAGTGACGAACGCCTAGCCGAACTTAGCGTCCGCGTGCCTTGAGCAACGGTTCCATCGCCTTGCGGCACGCCGGCGACAGCGCCGCCGCGTGCTCGGCCAGGCACAGGATGATACGCGAGCCGCCGGCTTCGACGCCGTGGCAACTAGCGTCACGGTCGGTGTTGCAGGCGCGCACGATGCGCAGGCGTTGCACGGGGCGCAGCTTTTCGATCTTGGCTGTCGAGTAGATCGGCTGCGGCGATACGGCGGCCCGTGGCGCCGGATGCGCTTCTTCGACTTTCTTCGCCTTGGGCTTCGGTGCGGCCGTCTTGGGTGGCACGGCGGTCTGCTTCGGTGCCGGCGCGACGGCCGGGGGCGGTGGCGCGGTGGCCGCGGGCGGCGGCGGAGCCACGGCGGCCGGCGAGGGCGGAGGAGGCGGCGCGGTTTTTGCCGCAGGGGACGGCGGCGGCGCGGCGGCAGCCGGCGGCGTGACCGCTTTCACGGCGCCGCCGCAGGCTGGCGACAGCTGCGCCATGTGCTGGCGCAGGCAATCGAGCGCCTCCTTGCCGCCGCGCGGCACGCCCGAGCAATTCGACAGGAAGTCAGAACGGCAATTGCCGCGGATGGCGCTCTGCTGCTCGGCGCTGATCAGGGCCAAGGCGCCGCTGCTCGAGGCGGCCAAAGCCAGCGCCGCCAGGCCCAGCAGGAGGGCCTGACGCGAATAAATTCGTTTCATGATTGTTCCTCTTTTTCGCTTTTTTGGCGTGTTTTTCGATGTGCGCGGGCCGCATGGTATTTCGCTTTCGGATATTGTCATCCTGAAACTTTTTGGCGCAAATTGAAGCGCAAGGACGCGGCGGATTCGGCCGCACCGGGAGACCTGCGATGGCCATGGATGCTGGCGAGATCGAACGGCTGATCAAGGCGCGCCTGCCGGACGCCCAGGTCACGATTCGCGATCTGGCTGGCGACGGAGACCACTACGCCGCGACCGTCGTCTCCGCATCGTTCAAGGGCAAGTCGCGGGTGCAACAGCACCAGTTGGTCTATGAGGCGCTCAAGGCGGAGATGGGCGGTGTCCTGCACGCGCTCGCGCTGCAGACCGCGGCGCCGGACGCATAGAGTGATTCTCGGCGGCAGCCCCAATCTCCGTTCGTTCCCGCGCAAGCGGGAATCCAGAGCCACACCGGCAGCGCTATCGCTTTTTGCCCTGGGTCCCCGCTTTCGCGGAGACGAACGGGAGAACGGGTGATGCCCGTCAAAATTCTCGCTCCGCCAGGCGCCATCATGCCCACGGGCCCCTGGAGTCTCGGCGCGCGCGCCGGAGATTTCGTCTTTGTTGCCGGGATGCGCGGCATCGATCCCAAAACCAACGACTTGGTCGCGGGCGAGGAAGCGCGGATTCGCCAGGCCTTCACCAACATGAAGACCATCGCGGAATCGGAGGGCGCGAGCCTCTCCTCCTGCGTCCGCCTGACCGTTTTCGTCACCGATATGAAGCGCTTGCGGCCGCTGGTGAACAAAGTTCAGGAGGAACTCTGGGCCGGCGGGCCCTATCCGCCGCGCACCATTGTCGAGGTGACGAGGCTCAATCAAGACGATATTTTCGAGGTCGAGGGCACCTTTTTCGCCCCGAAATAGCCGTGCGGTCAGGTGATTTCCTGACTTGGGCTGGTGACGGAATCTGCGCTACATATATGGGTAAGCGACGGGCGATCGCCGCCGAAAAGGACCGAAGTCTCATGGGCATCGAGCAATTCATCGACAATGAAGTAAAGGGCAACGACGTCGTGCTGTTTATGAAGGGCACGCCGCAGTTCCCGATGTGCGGATTTTCCGGCCAGGTGGTGCAGATCCTCGACCACCTGGGCGTCACCTACAAAGGTCTCAACGTCCTCGATTCCGACGAATTGCGGAACGGCATCAAGGCCTACTCGAACTGGCCGACCATCCCGCAGCTTTACGTCAAGGGCGAATTCGTCGGCGGCTGCGACATCATCCGCGAGATGTTCCAGGCCGGCGAGTTGCAGCAGACGCTGAAAGAAAAGGGCGTCGCACTCAGTCAGACCGCCTGACGACGGCC
>DASUGZ010000227.1:0-22310 GCA_036273755.1 Pseudolabrys sp. | reverse complement strand
CGCCAGAGAAACTCGCTCCAGCGGCTCGCGCCCTTGGTGCGCTCGACCACGACGCCGACGGCGATGGTCTGCAGTGGCGGCGCGACCCTCATCCGGCCGCCTCCAGGTGCTTGATCGGCAGACCGGCAATCAGGTTCTGCGGCTTCATACGGATGAGCCTGCCCGTATCCATCGCCAGGATGAGATAGACCGTCGTCCCCTTGACCTTGTCGAGCATGAGGCCGGACTCGCGGAACCTCAGCGCGAACAGGCCGACCACGGTCGACAGCATTGAACCGTCAAGCTCCTCTCCGCTCCACAGCCAGTCGCCAATATGCGTGCCGCTGGCATCGAGGCCGACATACCAGGACAGCGGCGCGTCGCGTAGTTCGGCGAGTGGCTCGATATCCACTTCGACGCCGAGTAGATGCACGATCCAGCGCCGCATCGCCTCAGCAAACGCGACGAGGCCGGCGCGGCTGCCGGTCAAGTCGAGCGCCATGTCGAAGCGGTCGCTGCGCTCCCAATAACTCTCGGCATTGGCATCGTTGAGAACGTCGATATTTGCTGCGGCCGGGATGCCTAACATCGACACCAGCGGCGATACCGACGAGGCATTGATGCCGCCGACGACTTCCTCATCGGCAACCAGAAGAGAATTGTCATGCACGGTGACGCGCTGAGTGCGAAAGAACAATTCGGCGGCGCGCAGCACGCGGGCGTCGGCAACATCGTCCAGCGCATTGCGCAGAATAACGTGCACCAACTGGTTCATGAACAGCGGCGGCGTATGGTCGACGCCGTTGAGCGCCAGATCACTGTAGGCAGCTTCGAGCGTCTTATGCCGCAGCAGACGGTCGCGAAAATTGATCAGCAGGCGCCAATTGTCGCGCGCGTCAGCATCGGCAATCGCCCCGATGTCGGCGGCAGGAACCGCCATGCGCGGCTCGGCGAGCAGCGCCGAATGCAGCGTCTTTTCGACCGCGCAGGCTTCCGGCGGTGGAATCAATTCCGGTCGCGCCAGATAAAGCTTGAGGAACTCGTCGGTCACCACCAATCCTCCGCCCAAGTCGCGGTCAAGCAGATGGTGGCCGGACGAGATCCAGAAATCGTTCATTTTGGCTCCCGCGCAGCCAAGCCGACGAGATCGACCGCCTCGCCCGCTGGCTCGTCCTCGCCCTCGACTTCAAGGAAAGAAAACGCCCGCGCCGGTTTTTGTCCCGTCCGCGGACGCAGCGTACGGAAGGTTTCGCGCACTTCGCCGTTGTCGGACGAGCGATGCACCGCCACCAGCGTATCCAGGGGCTGGCTGCACAGCGACTCGGCGAACTTTACTTCGTCTGCGGCCGCGGCGCGGGCATCTTCAATCGAAGGCGCGCCGTAGCGATCGAGCAGATGCCGCGCCAGCATATCCAACAGGTTTGCGCGATCAGCCTCGGTCGCCGCGACAATCTGCACCAGCGTCGAGCGACCGAACGACGACAGCCCGAGAAACCCGCCCCGGAACGCCGAGCGCGCCTTACCGTCGAGCGTCGCCGGATCGCGATCCCAGAAGGCAAAGGCGCCGGACACGGCCCACTCGCCCGGCTCGGCGGCCGTTTCGAAGATAAACGTATCCGAGGCGTCGAGCCTGACGGTGCGCAGCAGCTTCACGTGCGCGGCCCTTTCGCTGCCGGATCGAACCAGGCCGGCTTGGCAAGCCGCGGCAGCAGCGGCACGCGTTCGGCTTGCGTTTGGCCCATACGGCCGATCAAAAGATCGCCGGTTTCATCGATATCGCGGCGGACGCCTTTGTCGGCGGGCAAGTGCTCCAGATAGCTGCGCGCCACCGCGCCGAAGCCCTTTTCCCGCCATGTGTCGATGGCGACCATGAAATGGCGGGCGAAGCTCTCCACCACGTGGTCGGACATCGCGTCGGAGAAACCCTCTTCCTCCAGCGCGGTCACCAGCGGATTGAGTCCGGGATCGGTGCCGCTCATCGACACGGTGCGGATCATAGCGCCGAACACCAGCCAAGCCGGAGTCTCGGTCTCTTTAGTTCCCTGCGGCCATGCCAGCCGGCCGCCGCCGACCAGGCCGCGATTGACCGAAAGCGTGTCCGGCCAGTCGATGGTGATCTCGGTTTCCGGCTGCGCGTGCGCGACCAGCGCGTCGGCAAGCGCCGCCATGCCGGCATAGAAGGCGCGGCGCGCCTGCTTGAGCGGTTCGTCCGGTTCCAGCACCACGGCAAATTCGGCGAGATCGAAGCGGCCGACATAGACCAGCGTGCCGGCGCCTCGCTCTGCTGCAACCGATTGGGCATACGCGAAAGCGTCGCCGAGTTCACGCAGGCGCACCAGCGTGAATGGCGGCGGCAGCGTCAATTCGCCTGTCAGCGGGCTCGCCCGCGTCTCCAGCACCATAGGCTGTGATTTTCTCCTCTTGATACCTATAATTATACCCATGGGGCGTCTCGAGGCCCAGTCCCGCGGCCATGCCGGTTTGAGGACAAATTCGACGCAGGAGGCGTTGCGCGAAAACCGCAGGGCCCAAGCACAGAGGTCATGAGCCGGATGGCCGAACGGCCACGCAATATCCTGATCTGTTCCTGCGACGACACCATGCCGCTCGACGGCGATGCGGTGGCGCGCGCCTGCCGCGACGGCAAGGTCGTCGGAGGCCGTCAGCTGTGCCGCGCGGAACTTGAGCGCTTCCGCAAGCTTGCCGCCGATGGCGCACCGCTGACGGTTGCCTGCACGCAGGAAGCACCCTTGTTTGCCGAAACCGCCGGGGAAATCAGCGGCGCGGGCGCCATCATCTTCGTCAATATCCGCGAGACCGGCGGCTGGTCGAAAGACGCCGGCGCCGCCGGGCCGAAAATGGCGGCACTGATCGCCGCAAGTCTGGAACCTTTGCCGGAAGTCGCGTTCGCCCCGCTGACCAGCGAGGGCGTGACGCTGATCTACGGCAAGGACGAACGGGCGATCGAAGCCGCCCGTCTGCTCAAAGATCATCTCGACCTGACCGTGCTGATCAAGCCGCCGGGCAACGTCGCGCCGCCGCGCGCGACCGATTTTCCGGTGGTGAAGGGCTCGATCGTCCAAGCCAAGGGGCACCTTGGCGCCTTCGAACTCACCGTCGACGACTATGCCGCGCCCGACCCATCCTCGCGCAGCGAGCTTAATTTCGGGCCGGCGCGCGACGGCGCAACCTCGCGCTGCGATATCATTCTCGACCTTAGCGGCGGTACGCCACTGTTCCCCTCCGCAGACCTGCGCGATGGCTATTTGCGCGCCGATCCCGGCGATCCCGCGGCGGTTTTGCGCGCGGTGCTCAAGGCGCGCGATCTCGTCGGCACCTTCGACAAGCCACGCTATGTAAGCTTCACGGAAGATCTCTGCGCGCATTCGCGCTCCAATATTGTCGGCTGTCGCCGCTGTCTCGACCTGTGCCCGACCGGCGCCATTGCGCCGAACGGCGATCATGTCGCGATCGACGTCGCGGTCTGTGCCGGTTGCGGCCAATGCGCCGCCGCCTGCCCGACCGGCGCCGCGGCCTATGCGCTGCCACCCTCGGATGCGCTGCTGCGCAAATTGCGCACGCTGCTCGTCGCTTATCGCGAGGCCGGCGGCACGCAGGCCGTGGTGATGTTCCATGACGCCGACCATGGCGGCGAATTGATCGATGCGCTGGCGCGGCACGGTGACGGCCTGCCGGCGAACGTGCTGCCGGTCGAAATCAACGAAGTGACGCAAGTCGGGCTGGAGGCAGTCGCGGCGTCGTTCGCCTACGGCGCCTCCGCCGTGCGATTTCTGGTTCGCGCCAGGCCGCGCCACGACATCGCCGGTCTCGGCACGACCATTGCGTTGGCGCAGCCGATCCTCGCCGGCCTCGGCTTTGCCGGCGCGCGCGCTGCAACGATCGAGACCGACGATCCGGACGCGCTTGGGCTTGCGCTGCGCGCCATTGCGCCGATGGACAGCGCAACGAAGCCTGCGACGTTCGCTGCCGCCGGCCTCAAGCGCGACATCGTGCGCCTGGCGCTGCGCGAACTGCACGCCGCGGCGCTGAACCCCGTCGACATCGTGCCGCTGCCGCAAGGCGCGCCATTTGGCACCGTCGAGGTCAAGGTTGAAGGCTGCACTCTTTGTCTTTCGTGTGTCTCCGCCTGCCCGACCGGCGCGCTATCGGACGATCCGGAACGGCCGACGCTGCGTTTTGCCGAGGACGCCTGCGTGCAATGCGGGTTGTGCCAGGCAACCTGCCCGGAAAAAGTAATCGCACTCAGGCCACAGATCGATTTTCGCGCCGCGACGGCGCAGAGCCGCGTCATCAAGCAGGAGGAGCCGTTCGCCTGCATCCGCTGCGGCCAGCCGTTCGGCGTCAAGAGTTCGGTCGAACGCGTCGCAGCGAAGCTCGAAGGCCGGCACTGGATGTATAAAGATTCTCAGGCGCGGCTCGACGTCATCAAGATGTGCGCCGACTGTCGTGTCGCGGCCATGACCGAGGACAATTTTGATCCGTTCGACGCGCCGCAGCGGTCGAAAGTGCGCACGACGGACGATTACCTGCGCGAACGGGAGCAGAAAGACGGCGGTTAAGTCACTTCTTCGTCGCCTTCGCCAGAAACTCTACCAGCGCCTCGCGGTCCTCGGCCGAACCGATCTTCTGCTCCGGCATCTTGGTGCCGGGCGTGTAGGCCATCGGCCCGACTTCGAACATTTTCGCCACTGTCTGCGGCGTCCAAACGATATCCATGTGCTTGAGCGCGTCGGAGTAGCGGTAGCCAGGCAGCGTCGCGATCTTGCGGCCGAAAATGCCGGCCAGACTCGGCCCCGCCTTGTTGCCCTCGTCGGACGACAGCGTGTGGCAAGCGACGCAGGCGCGAAACACCTGCGCGCCGCGATCGTCGGCATATTGCTTGAGCGGATCGTCGGCGGCGCCGACCACGATGCC
This sequence comes from Pseudolabrys sp., assembly GCA_036273755.1. Lineage (GTDB taxonomy): Bacteria > Pseudomonadota > Alphaproteobacteria > Rhizobiales > Xanthobacteraceae > Pseudolabrys. The sequence goes on along the minus strand of DASUGZ010000227.1, from coordinate 17,396 downwards.
GCCGACCGGTTCGCCACTGGTTGCGTCCCAACGGCGGATGATGCGATCGGTACCGCCGGTCAGTAGCGTGCGGTTGTCGGGAAAGAACGCAACGGACCACACCGGCAAGCCCGGCCCGACCAGTGTGCGCGTGAGCTTACGTTTTTCGCGGTCGATGATCGCCACTGAGCCGCGAATGCCGGCGGCGGCAAGCAGTTTGCCGTCCGGCGACACCGCCACCGCGATGATCGGCGTCGGCGAGGCTTGCAGATCGCCGCGCGGCTCACCTTGCGGCGACAGGAAATAGACTTTGCCGTCAGCCCCGGCCGTGACGATCTCGCCGTCGGCGGCAATGACAATGGAATTGAGCGGGGTCGGTAATGTATGCACGCTAACGCTGCCGTCGCTGAGACGCCAAATGCGCGACGTCGCGTCGTAGCCCGCGCTCACCAGGTGGCGTCCGTCCGGCGAAAAGGCGACGCCGTTGACGTTCTGCGCATGACCTTCGAGCAGGCGTGGCGCGCCACCGCCAAGCGGCCACAGGCGCACGCTGTGGTCCCACGACGCCGAGGCGAGCCATTTGCCATCCGGTGACACTGCGAGCCCGGCAATCGGGCCCTTGTGGCCCTCAAACACCGTATCGGGGTCCGGCTTGCCAGGTGTCCAGATCGCGATGTGCGCATCGCCGCCGGCAGTGACGATACGGCCGTCCTTGAGCCAGGCGACGGCGTTCACCGCATTGTCGTGGAAGCGTATCACCTGCTCGGCGACGTTGCGCCCGAGCAACCAGCGGATTGCCGAGGTGTCGAAGCTTCCGGAGACCGCTTCCTTGCCGTCTGGCGAAATTGCGAGCGCGCGCACGGGCCCGCCGTGGCCGCGCAATTGCGCTGCCGCAACGTCAAGCCCCGCGCCGAATGCGAGCGGCAACAGCAGCGCGACACAAATGCGAGCAATCCAAGATGTCATGATGCCGGCTCGTAACGCACGCGGCATAACATGGAACTTAGTCGCCAGCAGGGCGCATGCCTAGCGCGCGGATGCGCTCGCGCGTCGAAGGGTCGTGCAATGCCGACAAAAATGCCTGCACTGCCGGCCGCTCGGCGTGCGCCTCGACCACCAGGAAATCGTAATGTTCCGGCGACAACGCCAGGAAGCCGAGGCCGTAGAGTTTCGCCACCGGCTCGATGGCCACGCCCCAGTCGGCGCGGCCCTGCGCGATCGCGGCGGCGACCGCGTTGTGCGACTTCGGCTGGTTGGCGTAGCCGGACGGCCGCGCGCTACCGAGCAATTTGTCGATCAACACGCGGGTGCCGGCCCCGGCGTTGCGGTTGACCATGAGCGCGGCCCTGTCGGCAAGCGCGGTTTTCAACGCTTCTTGCGCGCTGCGGCCCTCAAAGCGCGTGTCGCCGGCGCGAAAAAGAATGCCCTGCATTCGTTCCCAGCCACGCATCAGACGAAGGCCGGGCGTCGCCAGATGCACGTTGTACTTGCCGCTCTCCGGATCGATCAGATGCACCGGAGCGAGGTCGCATTCGCCGCGGCTCGCCGCCGCGACGCCGCCGAGGCTGCCGACCGCCAGCACACGCGCGGAAAAGCCGCGCTCGGAGAGCGCGCCGACCACCACATCGAGCGCCACGTCGTGGCTGCCCATGATCACAAGATCGGGCGCCTGGGCGGCGCTGCCGATCAAGGTCACGTCGGCAACGCTGCCGGCATCGAGCGAGGTCGCCAGCGCGTCGATCTCGAGGAAACCGTCGGCCTGCGAGAAGCTGGTCACCGAGCCGGACCCTTTGCCGGTCGGAAAGGCGATAGGCCCTTCCCCGCTGTCGATCAACGACACCAGCACGAATTCCTTGCGGCCGAGTTCCGATGCGATGCGCACCGGCACGCGCGCCTTCGTCGTCTCGGCGGCTTCCAGAGGTAATCCCGCCAACGCACGGATGACCGGCGCGACAAAGGCGTGGAAGGTGAAGATCGCCGAGGTCGGAAATCCGGGCAGCACCACGATCGGCTTGTCGCCGACGACACCGAGGCACAGGGGCTTGCCCGGCTTGAGGGCGACGCCGTGCACCAGGATGCCGGGCTTGCCGAGCCGCGATACCACGCGGTGTGACAGATCCCCGGCGCCCTTCGAAGTGCCGCCGGACAGCACGACAATGTCACTCTCGGCCAACGCTTTGCGCACGGCCTGTTCTAGCGCCTTCTCGTCGTCCGGAAAGGCGCCCATGCGAAGCGGTTCGCCACCGGCCTCCGCGACCGCTGCGGCGATGATGGAGCCGTTGCTGTCATAGACCCCCGCCGGCCGCAGCGGCATGCCGGGTGCGGTCAACTCATCGCCGGTCGAGAGCACCGCGACCCTCGGCCGCCGCACCACGTCGACTTGCGCGAGGCCGCAGGCCGCCAGCATGCCGATCTCGCGCGAGCCGATGCGCGCGCCGCGGCGCAGCAGCGTCTCGCCGCGCGCAATGTCGGAACCGGCATAGGAGATAAACTGTCCGGGCCCGGCGGCGCGTCGCAACTCGATCGCCGGAGTGCCGGTCTCAATCAACTCGGTATGTTCGATCATGACCACGGCGTCGGCGCCGCGCGGAATGACGCCACCGGTGGCGATGGTCGTCGCCGTACCGGGCGCGACCTCCAGCGTTGGCGCATCGCCGCAGGCGATGACTTCGGCGTTGAGCGTAAAGATTTTCGGGCTGGCGTCGCTTGCGCCGACAGTATCGGCGGCACGCAGCGCGAAGCCGTCGACATTGGAGCGGTCGAACGGCGGCGCATCGACCGCTGCGACGACATCATGCGCCAGCACGCGGTTGAGCGCGGCGGCGAGCGGCACGGTTTCGGCGGCGATCGGCTTGAGATCGAGATGTTTTTCGAAACGCGCGCGAGCTTCGTCAGCCGACACCACTTCGAGGAACTGCTCCTGGCGCGCCGCGGCGCGCACCCGCGCCAGCAAGCCATCATCGTCCGGGCGCTTGCGGGTCTCCCTCATTCGACGGTTCTCATGGCCATGGCCGCATCTCGATCTGCGTGCCGGCTGAATAGCCTTCGCTATCGGCCGGCACAAGCAACCAGCCGTGCGAACGTGCAAGCGCGGTAAACGATAGATATTTCGCTGCCAGCGGTTCCGCCACGTCCCCCGATCGTCGCAATGGGATGACTTCGGCAAGGCCGACGGTGGAGGCGACCTTGCGCGACAGCGCGACGGTTTCGCCGGGCGCTGTTATCGGGCCGCCGGTGAGGCGACCGAGCATATGCCTGCCGACGGTCATCCACACCGCCAGCGCGGCATCGAGACGTCCAGGGAGCAAAAGGACGGGTTTGCTCGCGGCAAATCCAAAAGCCGCTGTCTCGCCCGGAGTGAGTCCGATGCCGTGGACGGCAACCCGTCCCGCGCGATCCAATATTTGCGCGCTTGAATCATTGCGGCCGCTGCCGGTGCCGCCGATAGCGATCACGGCGTCAATGTTCGTGTCGGTGAGCATTTCGCCCAGAGCGCCACCGGCTTCGCCGAGCGCAGCACCGCACTGCGCAGCACCGCCGGCAATCAGTCGCGCGGTGCCGGCAAGGATCGGGTCGGAGCGAACCGCTATGATACGCAGCCGCGGCATGCGTGCGCCGACCTGCGTGATGCCGGCGGCAGTCAACGCGGCGATATCGACCGAACGCAATCGTTCGCCGGCGCCACGCAGCGGTGTCGCGCCATCGCAATCCGCCCCTGGCGGCAGCACGCCATCACCGGCACCGACCGGCGCAAGCGCCTCAGCGCGGCCGTTGTTCACCTTCACCGTGTCGCGTGGTGCGACGCTGTCTGCGCCGGTCGGCAGCGGCTGCCCGGCTTCGACCCGCGGCGGCACCTGTGGCAAGGGCGCCGGCGCATAACCGCCGGCATCGCGCGTCAAATCGGCGGCGAGCGCCCAGCCGTCGATCAGTGCCAGCGCCGCGGCGGGCCGCGCTTCCGCGAGAACGTCCTCGGCGAGCGCCGCGTGGAGAGTCAGGGGTATCCGGCGCGGCGCAACCGGTTTCACCTCCCGATCGATCAGCGCCAAAACCTCGGCGAGCGGCGTCAGCCGTGCAATCGTCTGGACCGTTTCGGACGCCATATTCCAGCGCTTGACCTTGTTGCAATGAGCTTATTCAGTCTAGCCCAACGAGGCGGAAAGCGCATGAGCGAAACGGTCATGAACCTGCGCGGCCTGAAGTGCCCACTGCCGGCGCTGCGGGTGCGCAAGAAGCTGTCTGCCCTGAAAAGCGGCGACCTGATCGTCGCCGAATGTACCGATCCGCTGGCCGCGATCGATATTCCCAATCTGCTCCGGCAAACCGGCGACGCGCTGGAGGGCAAGGCGGAAGCGGACGGTGTCCTCACCTTCCGTATCCGCAAGAAATAATTTCACTCAAGTCACCTGTAGGACTGCGCGCCCGGTGACCGCGCCGCGCTCGACCAGATCGTGCACGGCCTCGGCTTCCGCCAGCGGCCGCAACTCGGTGACCAGCGGCCAAATCTCGTCCCGCGCCACAAGATCGCAGACATCCAGGATTTCGCGGCGCGTAACATAGCGGCTGCCGAGAATCGACTGCTCCTTGGTCAGCATGTCGCGGCCCGGCGCGGTGAAGGCCTGAGCGGCGCCGCCGAGAACGACCAGACGGCCGCGCTGGCCAAGCGCCTTCATGCCGGCCTCCAGCGTCGCCGCGGTGCAAACGTAGTCGACCACGACGTCGACGCCCCGGCCGCACGTGAGTTCGCGCAAAGCTTCGACCATGTCGACCTGCTTCGGATTGACGACTTCGTCGGCGCCGGCTTTGCGGCAGGCATCGAATTTATCCGCCGCTGTGTCGACGGCAATGACGCGTGCATTGGCCCAATCCGCCATCATTACCTGATGAATACCGATGCCGCCGCCGGCACCGATCACCGCCACCGTTTCGCCGCCTTTGATCTCGGCGCGGCGCAACACCTTGTAGGGCGTCGCCAGCGCGTCGGTGATGACCCCCATTTCGGCGGGATGTTTTTTGTAGTCGACGCCTTCCGGATATTTGATGAAGATGTGCGCAGGCAGCTTGATGTATTCGGCGTAGCCGCCGTCGCACTCCAGCCCGACATTGCCGACGTAATTCTCGCACAGCGGCTCGAGCATCGAAAGGCAGTTGCGGCAGTGGCCGCAGTTCAAATAAAAATACGCGGTGACGCCGTCGCCCGGCTTGAGCTGCGATACGCCGGCGCCGACCGCGACGATGTCACCCGTAATCTCGTGGCCGATAATGCGCGGGAAGTCGATTTTGCGCCGGCCGGCTTTGGCGTGCTGGATGGTGAGCCCCGCGCCGCAGGTGATGACGCGCGCCACCGCCTCGCCCGGCCCGGCGACCGGATCGGGCATGGTCACCATCTCGAACGGGGTGTTCGGCCCCCGCAGCAGCATCGCTTTCATGGAATAGGCTCCTCGCGCCCACGCACCTTGTCATGACAACGCGATTGCCTGACATTGGCAAGACGCATCGCATGTCGGGGCAACAATGATCAATGCAGCCATGGTAGGTCTCGGCCGCTGGGGCCAGACCGTTCTCAGCTCGATTCAGAGCAAGAGCGAGCGCATCCGCATCGTGCACGGCGTCACCAAGGAGCCCGAACTCGCGCGCGAGTTGGCCGCCAAGCACGGTTTCCGGTTGAGTACCGACCTCAAGGACGCCATCGCCGACCCCGAGGTGCAGGCCGTCCTGCTGGCGACGCCGCATTCGCTGCATGTCGAGCAAGTGCGCATGGTGGCGGCGGCCGGCAAGCCGGTGTGGTGCGAGAAGCCGCTGGCTTTGACACGGGCGCAAGCCGAGCGCGCGGTTGACGCGGTCAAGGCGGCGGGCGTGCCATTCGGCACCGGCAACAACAAACGCTGCTTTGCCTCGATGCGCGAGCTCAAGCGCGTGGTCGAGTCGGGCGAAATCGGCAAGGTCATGCATATCGAAGGCCATTTCTCCAACGAACACTCGACGCGCGTGTCGGGCGGCTGGCGCGACGACCCCGCGGAATCGCCGGGCGCCGGCATGACCGGTGCGGGGCTGCACGTGCTCGACGCGTTTGTGAACCTCGTCGGGCCGATCTCCGATGTTGACGCGCGTTGCGTGTCGAAGAAGGCGCCGCCCGATCCGCGCGACGTGGTCGCCGTGCTGACCGAATTCGCAAGCGGCGCCACCGGGCTGATGGCGACGGTGCGCGCAACACCAGTCTATTGGCGCTGCGCCGTGTTCGGCACCGACGGCTACGCGGAAGCAAGCGGCGAAGACAAATTGACCATTGCAAAAATCGGCGGACAACCGCAGGAGCACGTGTTTCCACACGTCGACTCGCTGCGCGTGCTGCTCGAAGCCTTCGCCGACACCATCGAGGGCAAGGCGCCCTTCCCGGTGCGGCCGGACCAGATGCTGAATTTGATCGGCGCCTTCGAGGCGGTGGTGAAATCGCTGGAGACGGGCAAGCCGGTGAAGTTGTAATTTCTCCGTTCGTCCCCGCGAAAGCGGGGACCCAGTGCGGCAGATTCAGATAGTCGTGTCCCCTGGATTCCCGCTTGCGCGGGAACGAACGGTTTTGGGGGCTTAAGCCGCCGCCAGTCTTTTCGCCACCTTCATGCGCGACACGCTGTCGCTGGCGAGATGATTCCAGATGAAGGCGTCGCGCAGAATTTTGTCGGTGTGGTGATCCATGTGGCAGCCGTCGGCGCCGCGCACTTCCATATAAAGCTCGGTCACCTCGTTCGCCACGTCGCCGGAATAGTTCATGGCGAGCCCGGCATTGGCCGAGTGGATCTTCATATCGTGCTCCCAGGCGACGCGCATGACGAAGCAGCGCAGCGCCTCGGTGAGCATGCTCATCTTGCCGATCTGCAGCTGCACATTCTGTTGCGCCCATAGCGGCTGGCCGCCCTGCTTGTGCGTCTTGGCGAATTTCAACGCAGTCGAACAGGCGTCATCGCAGATGCCAAGCGCGTTCGCGGCCAATTCCAGGTCGCCGAACAGATCGCCGCCGGTGGTGTCCCCGCCGGAGCCTCCAGTCTTCTTGATGGCGCCGCCCACATCGCCGACCACGTTGGCATGCGGCACCCGTGCATTCTCGAAAATCATTTCGCCGTTCTGATAAAAGCGCCAGCCGCTCTTGTTGAACACCTTGCCGATACGGAAGCCAGGCGTATCGCTCGGCACCAGGAACAGCGTGGTGCCCTGCTTGGGCGGCACCGCCATGTCAGTGCGCACGTCGATGAAGAACAGCTTGCCGATCGGCGCGTTGGCGATGAAAGCCTTCTCGCCGTTGAGAATCCACTCGTCGCCCTTGCGCTCGCCGCGCAGCTTGATGCCGGTCTTGGGGTCGTCCATCGGCATGCGGTTGTCGGAGCCGGCGCTCGGCTCGGTGATGCCCTTGCCGAGCACCCAGGTATCGTCGGCGACAAACCCCGGCAGGAAGCGCTGCTTCTGCTCTTCCGTGCAAGACGCCGAAATCAGATGGCTCCATTTCCAGTTCTGGCTGAAGGCCTTGGAGATGGCGCTGTCGGCCTTGGCTAATTCGGTCATCACCAGCGCCTGCGTCACGAAATCGGTACCCTGGCCGCCCCATTCCTTCGGCACCGCCATGGTGCGGAAGCCGAGCTTGGAGCCCTTCTTGATGATGTCCCAATCCCAGGTCTCGCGCGGGGTCGAGATGGAATCGCGCTCGAGCGAGATCGGCCTAATCTCCTCGTCGGCGAATTTGCGCGCCGCCATCTGCCAGGAGCGCTGTTCGTTGCTCAGAGTAAAATCCATTGTGACGTCCTCAACTGAAATCGGTTATTCGCCGGCAAGCCGCATCGCTGTCTTGTCGGCGCGCCGGTAGCCGGCGATTTCTTCGGCGACGCGCAGCCGCGCATCGGTGTTGCCGTCGCCAGAATGCATGCAGACGCGCGCGTCGTGAATGTATTTCGCCAGCGGCATGTCGCGCATCACGCCCATGGCGCCGAAGACTTCAGCGGCGTCCTTCGTCGTTTTCATCACAGCCTCAGACGTGTAGACCTGCGCAAATGTGGTCAGTGGCAGATCGGCGAGACTGCGGTCGGCGACCGCCTCGGAATGATCGAAGGCCCAGGCCGCCTGCCAGATGGCGGCGCGCGCGATCTCGAGCTTGATCGCCATCTCGCCGAGCTTGGTGCCGATCGCCTGATGCTCGATCAGCGGGCGGCCGCCCTGCACGCGCAAATGCGCATAGTCCAGCGCGGCTTCGTAGGCGGCGCGGCCGATGCCGAGATTGAGCGCCTGCGCCAGGGGCACCCCTCGGCCGGGCGTTGCCGCGCCGGTCAAAATGGCCGCCGCATCGTCGCCGAGCAGATTGCCGGCGGGCACCTTGCAGTCTTTGAACATAACCTCGCCGCAGACGCCATGCGCCCATGGATTGTTTTCGGCCCTGACGCCGACGCCGGGCGCGTCGGCGGGCACCAGCAGCACGCTCGGCGTCGGCCGCCCGGAAATCTGCACCAGCACGGCAAAGAGCCCGGCGACCGGCGCATTACCGACAGAGTCCTTGACGCCGTTGACGACCCAGTCATTGCCGGATTTGGCAGCGGTGGTCTTCACCGCAACTTCAGTCGTCGCCGGCCGGTGATATTTGACGCCAAGCCGCGTATCGCTGTCCGGCTCGCGGCCGGCGAAAGCGAGATGATAGCGGTCGCCGTTCAAGAATTTCGGCAGGAAGGCGTCGCGCTGCGCGTCGTTCATGCACTGATCGAACAGCACATGGGCGAGCCGCGAGCTTTCCGACAGCACCGCGGCGATGTCAGCGTCTCCAGCCGCCAGTTCCTCGGTGACGATGCACGACGTCAAGGCATCGGCGCCGGCGCCGCCGCGATCCTCCGACAGCGCGAGAGAACGCAGGCCCATCTGCGAGGCCTGGTCGATGAGATCGACGAGCGGCGTCCGGTCGCACTGGTCGAGCCGGTCGGCCTTGAGCGCCACCGGCTTGATCTCGCGCGTGACGAAATCGCGCACGGTGTCGCGGATTTCCAGTTGTTCGGGGCTGAGCTGAAGGCTGTACATGACGTGTTCCGTTCTCCGCCTATTGCGCGACGGCGGCCGCGATGGCGTCGCCCATTTGCTGTGTGCTGGCATTGCCGCCGAGATCTTTGGTCAGATGTTTGGCTTCGACGATGACCTTGTCGATGGCCGCCTGCATGTAGTTCGCGGCGGCGACGGCCTTGGGCTCGTTGTGCTTGCGGCCAAGCCACCCGAGCAGCATTTGCCCTGATGTGATCATCGCATAAGGATTGGCGATGTTACGGCCGGCGATATCGGGCGCCGAGCCATGCGTTGCCTGCGCCATCGCCTGCTTGTCGCCGACGCAGAGGCCGGGTGCTAAGCCCAGCCCGCCGACCAATCCCGCGCCGATGTCGGTCAAAATATCGCCGAACTGGTTGGTGGTCACCACCACATCGTATTGTTGCGGCGCCATCACGAGCTTCATCGAGATGGTGTCGATCATCGCCTCTTCGAAGGTCACGTCGGGATATTCTTTCGCCACCTTGCGGCATTCCTCGGCGAACATGCCGCAGGCGAGCCGGTAGACCGGCTCCTTGTGCGCGGCAGTCACCTTCTTGCGTTTGCGCGTGCGCGCGATCTCGAAGGCCTCGCGCGCGACGCGCTGCGAGCCCTTGCGGGTGATGACGCGCATGGCCACCGTGATGTCGTCGTTCGGGCGGAATTCGGGGCCGCCGGCCACCACGGTTTCCGAATAGAGCATGCCTTCCGACAATTCGCGCAGGAAAACGATGTCGACGTCCTTGTGGATCGACTTGATGCTCGGATAGGAGCGCGATGGCCGGATGGCGCCGAACAATTCGTAGCGCTTGCGCACCGGCGGCATCACCCAGGTCGGGTCCCGGCGCGGATAGGCGGCGTGGCCGATCGGTCCCATAATCCAGCCGTCGAGCTTCCACAATGCCGCCTCGGTCGACGGCGGCAGCGTGTTGCCTTCCTTGTCGTGGCCGTCCTTGCCGATCGGCAGCGGCTGCCAGTCGATCGCCAGCCCCGCGCGCGTCGCGGCGGCCTTCATCACCTTGACGGTCTCCGGCACGACCTCAAGGCCGATGTCGTCGCCAAGCAGGATTCCAATTTTCAAGCAGGCGTCTCCCCGGACGGCAGCGCGCGGTGCACGCCACATTTTTCGCACCCTTTGACCAACCCCGCAACGCCCGCCGGCGCAAGGCTTGCCTGCGCGTGCCGCCACGCATTGCAGACCGTTCACAACGTGGACAGACGCCCTAGACCGCCATGAAGCCGCCGTCGACGGCGAGCGTCTCGCCGGTGATTGCCGAGGCGCCGGGGCTGGCGAGGAACACCACCGCCGCCGCCACTTCTTCCGGCTTGATGAAGCGGCCGATGGGAATGCGCGCCACCATCTTCGCACGTGTTGCGTCGTCGTACATCGCCGCGCGCGACGGCGTCAGCACGGTCGAGGGCGCCACCGCGTTGACGCGGATGTTGTGCGGGATCCATTCGATCGCCAGCATGCGCGTCATCTGGATCAAGCCGCCTTTGGTGATGCCGTAGACCGCGCGCCCGGCAAGGCCGGTCATGCCGTGGGTCGAGACGATATTGACGATGCAGCCGGCGCGCTTTTGCGCGATACAGCGCGCTGCGTAAGCCTGCGCCATGAAGAACGGGCCTTTGAGATTGGTCGCGGCGACATCGTCCCATTCCGCCGACGTGACCTCGACCGCAGGCTTGACCAGCGAGCGCGCGGCGTTATTGACCAGCACGTCGATCTCGCCGAGCGCAGCTGCCGCGTCGGCGAGCGCTTTCGCAATGTCACCGTCGGCCCGCACGTCGAGCTTGACCGGCGCCACCTTACGCCGCTGCATCGCCGGTTCTTTCAACAGCGCGTCGAGCCGCGCCACATCGCGGCTGGTCACCGCCAGGTCGTAGCCCGCTTGCGCCAGCGCACAGGCGATGCCGTAGCCGACGCCAGTCGAGGCGCCGGACACGAATGCGGTGCGATTAGCCGGCGATGTCATCGATGCCCACCCATGTCCGTTGCGCGACGCTGCGATAGCACGCTTCCGCCAACTGTACATCGCGCAGACCGGCGGCAAAATTGCAGAGCAGCGGTGCATCGGCGACGACATGGCGCAGGAAATTCTCCCAGCCGACGCGATACGGATTGGCGTAGGTCGTCGTGTCGGCAACTTCCGTCCATTGCGCGCGGTAATCTTCGCCGATGTCGGTGTCGGGGTTGAAGCGGCGGATGGTGGGTGTGGCGGCGGCCCCCTGCACCCAGCAGCGGTGCAGGCCGGCAAGCGCCGAGCCGCCGGTGCCGTCGATCTGCAGCGTGACGAGATCGTCGCGGCGCACCCGCGTCGCCCAGGAGCAGATGATCGTGCCGACCGCGCCGTTCGCCAATTCGGCGAGCGTAACCGATGTGTCGTCGACGTCGACGGCGTAACGCCGGCCTTCCTCATCGACGCGCTCCGGCAGCGCGGTCTTCGCCGCGCTCACCACGCGCGCAATCGGGCCAAGAATGCCTTCGATGACGTAGCGCCAGTGCGGCATCATGTCGCGGGTGAGTCCGCCGTCGCCCTCTTTGCGGTAATTCCAGCTCGGCCTCTGGCTCGGCCGTTCGGCGCCATCGAACACCCACCAGCCGAAATCCAATTTGAACCCGGTGACGCGGCCGAAGAAGCCCGACTGCGCGAGCCGCAGCATCTTCTGCAGGCCGGGCAGGTTCAGCTTGTCCTCGACCGCCCCAGCCTTGAGCCCGCGCGCTTGCGCGGCCTCGAGCAGCGCGCGGCCTTCGGCGACCGACGGCGCCACCGGCTTTTCGCTGTAGATGTGCTTGGCGGCGGCGATCGCTTTGCTCAGCGCCGCGACACGCTGGCTGGTTGCCGCCGCGTCGAAGAACACGGCGAACTCCCGCCGCGCCAGCGCGGCGTCGAGGTCGGTGCTCCAGTCCGCGACGCCGTAGCTGTCGGCGATGCCGGCGAGCCGCTCCCGGTCGCGCCCAACCAGCAAGAGGCGCGGCATGATACGGTCGTTGCCGGCCGGCAGGCCGCCCTCGGCGTGGATCGGCGCCAGTGCGTTGGCCAGATGCTGCGTCGCACCGATGCGCCCGGTGGCGCCGTTGACGATGATGCCGATGTCGACGACCGCCATGGTTCCCCTTACCCGCTCCGCCCAAGCATGAGTATGATGCGGCGGCTTCGCGCCGCCAATGCAGGTGTCTCGTGCCCCGCCACATCGTCTGCCTCACCTTCGATTTCGACACCCAGTCGGGCTTTATCGCCCGCGGCATGACGACGCCGACGCCGCTGTCGCGCGGCGAATTTGGCGTCACCGGCGCCCGCCGCATCCTCGACTTCCTGCGAACGCGCGGCATCAAGGCCACCTGGTTCGTCCCCGGATTCACCATCGAGAGCTGGCCGCGCGAATGCGAAGCCGTTGTCGCGGCCAGCCACGAAGTCGGCCACCACAGTTGGGCGCATATCCCTCCGGCGAACCAGAGCCGCGCCGAGGAGGAAGCCGATCTCGTGCGCGCCAACGACGCGATCGCGCGGCTGACCGGCCGCAAGGCGCGCGGCTACCGCTCGCCGTCCTGGGACCTCAGCGAGCACACCATCGACCTGCTGCTGGCGCACGGCTTCCACTACGACTCGAGCCTGATGGGCGCCGACTACCTGCCCTACCGCGCGCGGCGCGGCGACGTCGCCAGGCTCGGCGAGCCGTTCATTTTCGGCAAAGAGACCTCACTCGTTGAAATGCCGATCTCCTGGTCGCTCGACGACTATCCGCATTTCGAATTCGTGCGCACCCCGCGGACGATCCTGCCCGGCCTGCAGCCGGCGAGCGCCGTGATGGACAGCTGGTTCGACGAGTTCCTCTATATGCAGAAAACGGTCGACTGGGGCGTGCTCACCTACACGATGCACCCCTTCGTCATCGGCCGCGGCTACCGCATGCTGGCGCTGGAAGGCCTGGTCGACCGGCTCGGCAACGAAGGCGCGGTGTTCATGACCATGGAAGACGCCGCGCGCGAAGCGGCGGCAAAACTCTAGCGACCGGCCGCGTAGCCCTGCATGCCGCGCGGATTGGCGGCGGCCTTGCGGCGGTTGCCCGAGCGCGAGGCCGCGGTGAGCCGGCCTTCCGACCAGTCGGGCCCGACCTCGACCTCGTGGCCGCGGCGGCGCAATTCCTTGATCGTCGCCTCGCCGAGCCGGCCCTCGACCACCAGCACCCCAGGGCGCGCCTCGCGCGGCCAGAACGACGCGGCGAAATGTTCCGAGTGCCAGGCCGGCGCGTCGATCGCTTCCTGCAGGTTCATGCCGGCGTGGACATGGCGCAAAAAGAATTGCGCGATCCATTGGTCCTGCTGGTCGCCGCCGGGCGAACCCCAGGCGAGATAGGGCTCGCCATTGCGCAGCGCCAAAGACGGCGTCAACGTGGTGCGCGGACGCTTGCCCGGGGCGAGCGCCGAAGGGTGCTCTTCGTCGAGCCAGAACTGCTGCGCGCGCGTACCGAGGCAGAAGCCGAGCGCCGGGATCACCGGCGAGGACTGCAGCCAGCCGCCCGACGGCGTCGACGACACCATGTTGCCGTCGCGATCGATGATATCGAAATGCACGGTGTCGCCGCGCATGACGCCGGCGCGGTCGAGCTTGGCGTCCTCAATGACGACGCTCGGATCGTGCGTATCGTCGTGCGTCCACAATTTGCCGACGGTCGGCTCGCCGGCGCCGGCGACCTTACGCGCGGTGCCGGCGACACGCACCGCAAGCTGCTTGCCGAGCTTCCCGATCGTGCCCGGCCGCTGCTCGAGCGAGGCGCGCGCGCCGATCAGCTTGATGCGCTCGGCGTTGTAGGCGTCGGAGAGAAGCGTCTCCAGCGGCACCTCGACGAAATCGGGGTCGCCGTAGAACTTGTCGCGGTCGGCGTAAGCGAGCTTGGAGGCTTCGACCAGCGTGTGCACGAAATCCACGTCGGTCGGATCGATGCGGCCGAGCTTGAACTGCTTCATCAGCGCCAGTTGCTGCAGCATCGCCGGGCCCTGGCTCCAGACGCCGCACTTGCACACCGTGTAATCGCCGTACTGAAGCGCCGCCGGGGCTTCGATGCGCGGTTGCCAGCGCGCGATATCCTCGCCGGTAAGCACACCGCGATGGCGCTCGCCGCTGGTATCCATCACGTCCTGGGTGCGGCAGAATTTATCCATCGCGTCGGCGACAAAACCCTGCGACCAGGATTTGCGCGCGCGCTCGATCTGCTTGACGCGGTCGGAGCCGGCGCTTTCCGCCTCGCGCAAGATACGCGTGTAAGTGTCGGCGATGCCGCCATTGCGGAACAACACGTTCGGCGCCGGCACTTTGCCGCCGGGCAGATAGACCGCCGCCGAGGTCGGCCAATGCTCGCGGAACAGGTCCTCCACCATGGCGATGGTGGCGCTGGCGCGCTCGACCAGCGGATAGCCGTCGCGCGCGTAGGCGATCGCTGGCGCGAGGACGTCGGCAAGTTTCATCGTGCCGTAGTCGCGCAACAGCAGCATCCAGGTCTCGAACATGCCGGGCACGCAGGCCGCCAGCAGGCCGGTGCCGGGGACAAGATCGAGGCCGAGCTGGTCGCGGTAAAGCTTGATGGTGGCGGCGGCCGGCGCCGGCCCCTGCCCGCAGATCACCTCCGGCTTGCCCTTGCGCACGTCGTAAAGAATGACCGGCACGTCGCCGCCCGGCCCATTGAGATGCGGTTCGACCACCTGCAGCGTGAACGCAGTGGCGACCGCGGCGTCGAAGGCGTTGCCGCCCTTTTCCAGCGCCGCCATGCCGACGGCGGTCGCGATCCAGTGCGTGGTGGTGACGACGCCGAAGGTACCGTCGATTTCCGGGCGCGTGGTGAAGGGGTTGGGATTGATCTTGGAGACCATGGCGCGAACCTCCCATTCCGTTCATTCCCGCGCAAGCGGGAATCCAGGGTCACACATGAGAGGCAAGCGTTTGTCGTCCTGGGTCCCCGCTTGCGCGGGGGACGAACGGAAAACTAACGCAAATGGCAGGCCACCAGATGGCCCGGCTTGACCTCGCGCAGCGCCGGAGATTCGACGCGGCAGCGCTCCACCGCATAGGGGCAACGGGTGTGGAAATGGCAGCCCGGCGGCGGGCTGACCGGGCTCGGCACATCGCCCTGCAGCACGCGCTTCTGCCGTTTCACCCGCGGATCGGGCACCGGCACCGCCAGCAAGAGCGACTCGGTGTAGGGGTGCAGCGCCTTGGTGAACAGCGTGCGCTTGTCGGTCAATTCGACGATACGGCCGAGATACATCACCGCGATGTGGTGGCTCAGATGCTCGACCACAGCGAGGTTGTGCGAGATGAAAAGGTACGCGAGCCCCATCTCGCGCTGAAGGTCCATCATCAGATTGAGCACCTGCGCCTGGATCGAGACGTCGAGCGCCGACACCGGCTCGTCGCCGACGATGAGCTTCGGCCGCAGCGCGAGAGCGCGGGCAATGCCGATACGCTGCCGCTGCCCGCCCGAGAACTGATGCGGGAAGCTGTTCATCTGCGCCTTGCGCAGGCCGACGCGCTCGAACAATTCGGCCACGCGCTTCTTCACGTCGCCGCCGCGCGCGGTGCGGTGCACGCGCATCGGCTCGGCGACGATTTCGCCCGCCGACATGCGCGGATCGAGCGATGAGAATGGGTCCTGGAAGATGATCTGCATCTGCCGGCGATAGGGCCGCAGCTCCGTCTTGCTCAAATGCGTGATGTCGCGGCCGTCGACGCGGATTTGACCGCCGGTCGGCTCGATCAGCCGCAGGATGGTACGGCCGACGGTCGATTTGCCGCAGCCGGATTCGCCGACGAGGCCGAGCGTCTCCCCGGCCTTGATCGAGAAGCTGACGCCGTCGACGGCGAACACGGTGCCGGCGGCGCGCTGCAGCAGGCCCTTGCGGATCGGGAAATGCTTCTTGAGGTCCTTGACCTCGATGACCGGCGCCTCAGCCATGGCCGTCACCGAACAATTCTTCCGAGCGCCAGCACGCCGCCCAATGGCGCGGACGCTTCTCCTCGTAGGCCGGATATTCGCGGCGGCAACGATCCTCGGCAAAGGCGCAGCGCGGCGCGAACACGCAGCCCGCCGGCAGGTTGGTCAAGGCCGGCACCATGCCGGGGATTTCCTGCAGCCGCTCGCCGGTCGCGGCGGCCTCGCCGCGCATCAACGGCAGGCGCGGGATCGAGGCCATCAGCCCGCGCGTGTAAGGATGCTGCGGCCGCGCGAACAATTCGTCGACCGGCGCCTCCTCCACTTTGCGCCCCGCGTACATGACGATGACGCGCTGCGCCATTTCCGCCACGACGCCGAGATCGTGGGTAATCAGGATGATGGCGGTGCCAAGCTTGCGCTGCAGGTCCATCATGATGTCGAGGATTTGCGCCTGGATGGTGACGTCGAGCGCCGTGGTCGGTTCGTCGGCGATCAGAACTTTTGGATTGCAGGCGAGCGCCATGGCGATCATGGCGCGTTGGCGCATGCCGCCCGACAGCTGATGCGGATATTCGCCGGCGCGCTGCTCCGGCTCCGGGATACGGGCGAGCCGCAGCATGTCGACCGCTTTGGCGCGCGCCTGAGCGCGATCGATCTTCTCGTGCAGCAGCAGCACCTCGGCGATCTGGCTGCCGATGGTCAGCACCGGGTTGAGCGAAGTCATCGGCTCCTGGAAGATCATGGCGATGTCTTTGCCGCGCACGTCGCGCATCTCTTCTTCGGTGAGCGCGAGCAGATCGACACCGGCAAGCCTGATCGCGCCGCTGGCAATGCGGCCGGGCGGATCGGGCACCAGACGCATGAGGGAAAGCGCGGTGATGCTCTTGCCGCAGCCGGATTCGCCGACGATCGCCAGCGTCTCGTGCGGCGCGAGCGCGAAGGAGACGCCGTCCACCGCCTTCACCACGCCATGGCGCAGATCGAAATAGGTGCGTAACCCATCGACCTCGAGCAATGGCGCTTGGTTCGAAATGTCGGCCGGCGCCGGGATGCCGGTTTCGCTTTCGGACACGGCGCTCATTTCAATTCCGCAGCCGCGGGTCAAGGATGTCGCGCAGCGCATCACCGAGCAGATTGGTGCCAAACACTGCGAGACTGATGGCGACGCCGGGGAAGATCACCAGCCACGGCGCGGTGCGCACGTATTCGGCGGCCGATTCCGACAGCATGCGGCCCCACGACGGATGGGGCTCGGGCACGCCGAGGCCGAGGAAAGACAGCGAGGCTTCGGTCAGGATTGCGGCGCCGAGCTGCGCGGTCGCAATGACGATCAGCGGCGCCAGCGTGTTCGGCAGCACGTGGCGCACGGCGATGCGAAATTCGCTCATGCCGACGGCGCGCGCGGCCTCGACGAAAGGCTGTTCGCGCAACGTCAGCGTGTTGGAGCG
>DASUGZ010000226.1:0-26296 GCA_036273755.1 Pseudolabrys sp. | reverse complement strand
TTTGGACTGCGGCGACTAAACCGCGCCGTCTTCGTGCAGTTTGGCGATGCCGCCGGCGTCGTAGCCGAGCCACCCCAGGATTTCGTCGGTGTGCTCGCCGAGCAGCGGCGAGCGCTTCACCTCGCTCGGGGAGTCCGACAGCTTGATCGGGTTGCCGACGGTCAGATACTTGCCGCGCACCGGATGGTCGACCTCGACCACCGTGCCGGTGGCGCGCAACGACTGCTCTTCGGCGATCTCCTTCATCGACAGGATCGGCCCGCAAGGGATGTCGTACTTGTTGAACAAGTTCATCGCCTCGAACTTGGTCATGGTCATGGTGAAAGCTTCGATCCGGGCGAAGATCTGCTTGAGCCTGGGCAGCCGCGCTTTCGGCGTGGCGTAGTCCGGATCGGTCTTCCAGGTGGGCTCGCCGATCACATCGCAGATCGGCTCCCACACCGGCGCCTGGGTGATGAAATAGAGATAAGCGTCGGGGTCCTGGGGTGCGCCCTTGCACTTGACGATCCAGCCCGGCTGACCGCCGCCGGAGTCGTTGCCGGCGCGCGGCGTCGCCTTGCCGAACGGAACGCCCTCGCCGTATTGGCTGTATTCGGTGAGCGGACCGTGAGCGAGGCGCTGCTGGTCGCGCAGCTTGACGCGGGCGAGGTTGAGCACGCCGTCCTGCATCGCGCACTGCACCTTTTGGCCGCGGCCGGTCTGGACACGCTGGTAGAGCGCGGTGACGATGCCGAGCGCAAGGTGCAGGCCGGTGCCGCTATCGCCGATCTGCGCGCCGGTCACCAGCGGCGGGCCTTCGCGGAAGCCCGTCGTGGACGCGGCGCCGCCGGCGCACTGGGCGACATTCTCGTAGACTTTGCAGTCCTCGTAGGGACCTGGGCCGAAGCCCTTGATCGACGCCACGATCATGCGTGGATTGGTCTTGTTGATATGCTCCCAGGTCAGGCCCATGCGGTCGAGCGCGCCGGGGGCGAAGTTCTCCACCAGAACGTCGCAGGTCTTGATCAAGCGATTGAGGATATCCATGCCCTTCTTGTTCTTGGAGTCGATGGTGATCGACCGCTTGGTGCCGTTGAGCATGGTGAAGTAGAGGCTGTCGGCGTTCGGCACATCGCGCAGCTGACCGCGCGTGATGTCGCCGGCGCCCGGACGTTCGACCTTCATCACGTCGGCGCCCATGTAGGCGAGCAGCTGCGTGCAGGTCGGCCCCGACTGCACATGGGTGAAGTCGAGGACGCGCACGCCCTCCAGGGCGAGGCCGGCCTTGCCCCAGGGCTTGGTCGACGGCTTTGGCAAGCCATTGGATTTGCCATTGCCGTTCGCCTTCTTCGCTGGTTTTTTTGCAGCGAGCTTGACCACCTTGCGCGCCGGCTTCTTGGCCGCGGCGCGGCTTTTTGCTTTCGGACGCCTGGATTTTGCCATTGTCGTTTCCTCCACGAGATCAGTTCATTGGCAGCGAGCGGGCGGCGCTTGAGCCGTCCGCGTGGGAATTCATTTCTTCTTCAACGCGCTCTGCGGATTGAGGTTGCCGATACGGCCGCTTTCGCTGCCGGCTCCCGGATCGAGCACCGCGTTGATCAGCGTTGGCTTGCCGGAGTCCATCGCCGCGTTGACGGCGCGCTTGAGCTCGTCCGGCGTCGTCGCGTTGACCCCGACGCCGCCGAAGGCCTCGATCATCTTGTCGTATCGCGCACCCTTGACGAAGACGGTGGTCGCGGGATCCGAGCCGCCACCCTTGTTCACATCGGTGCCGCGATAGATGCCGTCGTTGTTGAAGATGACGACACAGACCGGCAGGTTGTAGCGGCAGATCGTCTCGATCTCCATGCCGGAGAAGCCGAAGGCCGAATCGCCCTCGATCGCCAGCACCGGCTTGCCGGTCTCGACGGCAGCGCCGATGGCGTAACCCATGCCGATGCCCATGACCCCCCACGTTCCGACGTCGATGCGTTTGCGCGGCTTGTAGAGGTCGACGGCACCGCGCGTGAGATCGAGCGCATTGGCGCCCTCGTTGACGAGGATGGCGTCGGGCCTTTCCTTGATGACGGTGCGAAGCACGCCGAGCGCGCCGTAATAGTCCATCGGATTGGCGTTGCTCATGAAGCGCGGTGCCATCTTGGCCACGTTCTCGTCACGCTTTTTATTGACGGCACCGGTCCAGTCGGCGGCAGCGGCCGGCCAGTTGTTGCCCATCGCGGCGAGCAGCGCGGAGAGGCAGGAGCCGATGTCGCCGACGAGGGGCGCGGCGATCTCGACGTTGGAGTCCATTTCCTTCGGCTCGATGTCGATCTGGATGAACTTCTTCGGGGCATCGCCCCAGGTCTTGCCCTTGCCGTGCGATAGCAGCCAGTTCAGCCGCGCGCCGACCATCACGACAACGTCGCTGTCTTTCAGCACCGTCGAGCGCGCAGCACCGGCGCACTGCGGATGCGTGTCGGGCAACAAGCCCTTGGCCATGCTCATCGGCAGGAACGGCGCGCCGCTCTTTTCGACGAAAGCCTTGATCTCTTCGTCGGCCTGCGCGTAAGCCGCGCCCTTGCCGAGGATGATCAGCGGCTTCTTGGCGCTCTTGAGCACGTCGAGCGCGCGCTTGACCGCCCCGGACGCCGGAATCTGGGCCGGTGCCGGGTCGATGACTTTCACCAGCGACTTCTTGCCGGCCTCGGCATCCATCACCTGACCGAACAGCTTGGCCGGCAGGTCGAGATAGACGCCGCCCGGACGGCCGGATACGGCGGCACGGATCGCGCGGGCAAAGCCGATGCCGATATCCTGGGCGTGCAGCACGCGAAATGCTGCCTTGCACAAGGGCTTGGCGATGGCGAGTTGATCCATTTCCTCGTAGTCGCCCTGCTGCAGGTCGACGACCTCGCGCTCGGAGGAACCCGAGATCAGGATCATCGGGAAGCAGTTGGTCGTGGCGTGCGCGAGCGCGGTCAGGCCGTTGAGGAAGCCGGGCGCCGACACCGTGAGGCAGATGCCGGGCTGCTTGGTCAGAAAGCCGGCGATCGAGGCCGCGTAGCCGGCATTCTGCTCGTGCCGGAACGACAGGACGCGGATGCCGGATGCCTGCGCCATGCGGCCAAAATCGGTGATCGGAATACCGGGCACGCCGTAGATCGTTTTGATGCCGTTGAGCTTCATCGCATCGATGATGAGATTGAAGCCGTCCGTCAGTTCGCGTTCTGCTGCGTCAGCGGTCGTCGCCTTCTTTTCTTGTACTGCTGCATCAGCCATGGGAATCCTCCCTCAAGTCTTGTGGGCCTTGTCAGTCCAAATAGTCTGCATAGTGCGACACGTGATCGGCCAGGCCGAGCGCGTGGTCGCGCACCAGTTCTTCCGCGTGATCCGTCGCACGGGCCTCGAGCGCTTCGATGATTTGCATGTGGTCGCGGATCGAACGGTCGACGCGATCCTTCTCGACGATGGTCTTGCGGCGGATCATCCGCATGTGCGTGAACAGGTTTTCCGCCATATCGATCAGCACGGCGTTGCGGCTCAGCCGGATGATCGACTGATGAAACTCGATATTCACCTCAGAATATTCGTCGAGATGGGCGCGTAGCGCGCCGTTCTTGAAGGTCGCGAACATGTCGCGCAGGCCGGCGATTTCTTCATCACTCGCCTTCGCGGTGATGAGGCGCGCCGCCATGCTTTCCAGCGCCGCCCAGACAGTGATCATTTCGATCACCTCGCGCTTGGTCTTGCGCACGACGTAGATGCCGCGGCGCGGCACCGAGCGCACGAAGCCTTCGCTCTCGAGTTGCGCCATCGCCTCGCGCACCGGCGTGCGGCTGATACCGAATTCCTGCGCCAGCGTGCGCTCGTCGAGGCGGATGTCGTCGCGATTGCGATAGATGTCCATCGCGACAATCGCGTTCTTCAAGGCGACGTAGGCCTTGTTTTTGAAACTCGGCGTGTCGTCGATGGATACCAGAACCGGTCGCAGCGGAACGCTGACTTTGGACGGTGACGGCTGGCTGCGGTTCCGCGTCGTGGCGCGGCGCACCGGGTGATCTTGGGTACTCATGACTGGTATACAATATGCCAGATGCGCGAACGCGTGCAACTCCGTTCTATGAACACGCACTTACCGGAGTAAGGAATCTCCCCGTCCGCGCGGTGCGGACGGGGATACTTGATCCCGTCAGGTGCGATTGCTCTCGGCCATCACCCGCGCACGCATCGGCTTGAGCACGAACAGGGCCAAGGCAACCACCACCACATTCATGATCGCCGTCAGCACGAACACCGCATGCCAACTGCCGTAATGCGTCTTCATTACGTTGGCGAGCGGCACCAGAATGGCCGAAGTGCCCTTTGCCGTGTACAGCAGGCTTAGATTGACCGTGGCAAATTGCGGCCCGAACGTGTCCGTGCAGGTGGACGGGAACAGGCTGAAGATTTCGCCCCAGGTGAGGAAGATCAGCGCGGCGAACACCACGAAGAACCAAGGCGTGGCGCCGAGCGTGCCGAGCAACCAATACGCGCAAGCGCCCAAGCCGAACGCGAGGGCCATGGTAAACTCGCGGCCGATATTGTCGGACACCCAGCCGAACAGCGGACGCGCGCCACCGTTGCAGATGCCATCGACAATAAGCGCCACGGTCAACGTCGATGCGGTGCCGAAGAGGATCACGTTGCTGACGTTGAAGTCCTTCGCGATCGGCGCAATCTGCGCAGTCGCCATCAAGCCGCTGGCCGAGACCATCACGAACATGATGTAGAGCAGATAGAAGACCGGCGTCGTGAGCACTTCCTTCGGCGAGTAGCTGCGCTTCGACATGGCCACTTTCGCCGCGGGGGCCGCCGCCAACTCTCCCGTACCGGGAGAGCGGATGAACCACGCCAGCAAGAAGACAACACCGCCCTGAAGAATGCCAAACCAGAGGAATGCCGATTGATAGCCGTACACATCGATGACGTGACGGATCGGAATAACGGTGAGGACGGCACCGGCGCCGTAGCCCGCCGCGGTCAGGCCGACCGCCAGTCCGCGCCGGTCCGGGAACCATTTCACGGCTTGGCCGACGCTGGTCGCGTAGACCGCGCCGCCGCCCGTCCCGCCGATGACCGCGCCGAGATAGAGCAGTCCGAGCGAGTCGGCGTAGGCGTTGATGACCCAGCCGATGGCCACCATGATGCCGCCGAAGGCGATCACCGGCTTTGGCCCGATGGTGTCGGCGATCCAGCCTTCGATCGGCGTGAGCCAGGTTTCTAGCGCAATGAAAATGGTAAAGGCGACCTGAATCCCTGCACGAGTCCAGCCGTGCGCCTTGGCCATCGGATCGACGAAGAGCGTCCAACCGTATTGCAGGTTGGCGATCATGATCATGCAGATGATGCAGAATATAAGATTCATCCAACGCGTCGAATCCGACGCGCGAGTCGCGGCTACCGAGCCTGAAGCTATTGTCATGGAGTCCTCCCCAGTGATTTCCGCCCAAAGGCGTTTGATTTTTTCCGCACCGCCTCGTTATGAACGGCGCATAGCGAGCCTTAGTCCACCTCCAGTACTGTAGAGCAAATACGGAGTCTTGCTGTAGATCAATCTTACCAAAGTTTGGGATCGCGGGATAAGCAAAATCCAGCAATTTGGTATAGGTTGCAATGCAACAAATCGAACATAGCGCCGACAACGGGAGCTCCTGACGTCACGACCAGGCCAAAGATCATGCAGCTATGGATGTCCTATAATTCAGCATCATGAGTGAACCCGCCGACAAACAGCCGCGTCCAGCCGCGTTTCTCGACCGTGACGGCGTGCTCAACGTCGATCATGGCTACACATTCCGGCCCGAGGACCTCGAATTGATGCCGACCGCCGCCGCAGCGGTGCGACACTTGAACGCGGCTGGCTATACCGTGGTCGTCGTCACCAACCAGGCCGGCGTCGCGCGTGGGTTTTACAGCGAAGACGCGGTAAAGACGTTCAACGCGCACATGCGCGACGCCATGCAGGCGCACGGCGCGCGCATCGATGCGTTCTATTATTGCCCGCATCACCCCGACGGGACGGTGAAGCAACTGGCGATCCGCTGCGACTGCCGCAAGCCGGCGCCGGGCATGCTCCAACAGGCGGCGCGCGATTGGCCGATCGACCGCGGCCACAGCTTCCTGATCGGCGACAAAGACGACGACGTCGCCGCAGCGCACGCGTTCGGCGTCCGCGGCGTCAAGTTCGACGCCAAAGCCGGCACGCTGGAAGATCTGGTGCGCAAGATGCTTGCGGCCGCGTAGTCGGTGGTGCCCCTGGCCGGACTCGAACCAGCACGATGTTTCCACCACCTGATTTTGAGTCAGGCGCGTCTACCAATTCCGCCACAGGGGCCTTAATGGCCGGGACTATAGCGACGCAAAACCGAGGGTCAACGGCTTGGGACAACCGCGCCGGGAGCGGCTACGGCGCTTTCGGCGTGAAGCCAGCGCGCCTATGATCCAGGCCGACACGGTATCGGATGGAGCCGCTCATGAACGAAGAAGCCCTGAATATGTCGCTGCGCAAATTCCTCAAGGTGGTCGGCGTGACCTCGCAGCAGGAGATCGAAAAGGCGATCCGCACCGCGCTGTCCGATGGGCGTCTCAAGGGCACCGAGAGCGTTCAGGCACAGATGGTGCTGACCATCGGCAAGGTCGGGCTTACCCACAAGGTCGATGGCACCATCGACCTCGCCTGACGCCGCTACGCCGTCACCTCGGCATTGCGCCGGCCAAAGGCGGCTTCCATCTCGCGGCGGACTTTGACCGCGCTGTCGTTGGGATCGTAGGCCACGTCCGTCCATTTGAGCGCCTCGCCTTCCGCGATGGCGCGCTTGAGCTTGACGTTATGGGCGAGGCCGAGCGGCAGCAATTCATCGCGCAGCGATATCCCGGCTGGGGTCTGCTTGCCCCAGACGCAGAAGCCGCCCTCGCCGTCCAGCATCTCGCCGGCTTTCAGCGCACGCTTGGCGGTCGCCACGACGTCGGAGACGAAGCCAGTCGGTGCGCCGGTCGGCTCGTTGCGCAGTGCGCAACTCGCCACCGAGATGCCAAGCTCCAGCCCGATCATGTGGATCGGCCGGTATAGCGCGGCGTATTTGCCGCTTTTGTCCGGCAGCATGGCGTATTCCTTGAAGCAGCGGCGCGCGTAATCGGTTTCGCCTTCGATGACGACATAGGTGCCGAGCGCGAGATGATGCGGCACGTCGCGCCCGTCACGATAGACCGACGACGTGACTTCGGTGACTCCGGCTTTTTCCAGCGTGCCGCCGTCGCTCTTCGGCTTGCACACTTCGGCGAGCTCAAAGCGCGTCGCCGGCGGGAAATGCAGGCCGCCGCTCTGCGGCACAAGGCCGGTGGCGTTGCACACCGCGGTCATTTCGATGCCGGACTTGGTGCCGTCGACAAAAGAGTTGAACATCTTTGGATTGATCGACGTGCGGTCGGAAATGTTCAGGTATTTGTCGAGAATGTCCCAGACGTTGTCGGGATTGGATTTGTGGTAGTGCGGCTCGTAGCGCGTGCCCTTGCCGGCGCAGATGACCTTGAAGCCGGCGGCGCGCGCCCAATCGACATGCTCGCAGATCAACGCCGGCTGATCGCCCCAGGCCAGCGAATAGACGACGCCGGCCTCTTTGGCCTTGCGCGCCAGCAACGGTCCTGCGACGGCGTCGGCCTCGACGTTGACCATGACGACATGCTTGCCGTTGTCGATCGCGCGCAGGCAGTGATGGATGCCGGCGCCGGGCACACCGGTCGCCTCGACGATCACCTCGATGCGCGGATCGGCGATCAGCGATTCGGCGCCGTCGATGATGAACGTCGTCCGCGCGCCATGCGCATCGTCGAGCGACTTGGCGGCGTACTGGGCGTCCGGCCAGCCGGCGGTCTTCAATTGGCCGCGGGCTCGCGCGACGTCGAGATCGGCGACGCCGGCGACATGCAGGCCGCGCGTCAGCCGCGCCTGCGACAGGAACATAGTGCCGAACTTGCCGGCGCCGATGACGCCGACCGTGAGCGGCTTGCCCGCGGCGTCGCGCTCAAGGAGTTTTGTGGAGAGGTTCACCGGCGCGCCCCCTTTCGGCTTTTGAAACCGAAACACAGGCGCGACAGCGGCACAAGCGTTACTGACAGAGCGCCCGGGAGACGAAGGTCTCGGTGTGGCAGTCGGCGCCGCTGTTGCGGCCCGCGAGATAGACCTTCGCCGGACAGACCTCGGCGGTGGTCATGTCGAGGCTCTTGCCGGAGCCGAAGCCTTTGCCCTTGCACATGGTGTTGGCGGCGAGCACACAATCCGGTGCCCCGTTCGGCGCGATGGCGCAGACTTCGTGGCCTCTCACCAAGCGCGCGTTCGAGATGCCGGTCACCGCGCCGGCGGCGCTCTTGGCGTCTTCGACGGTCGAACGCGCGGCAACGCCGGCGTCACGGCCCAAGTTCTCGACGCCCGAGCGGGCGCCGCGCAGGCCGGAGCCAAGGCCGTCGAACCAGCGGCCGACCTCGCTCAAAAACCCGGGCTTGGAGGCTGGCTCCGGCGGCTTGGCATCCTGCGCGGAGGCCAGCGCCGCGCTGAACAAGATCGCGGCTGCGCCAAACGCGGCAAGCAAGGCATTTCGTGCGAATGCCGAGGGTAAGGCGTGCGTGGTGCCCATGGCCCGTCAAAGTGCCGTTGTGGCCGCCGACCGATGGTGTCGCCCGGCGGCATCTGCGCCGGCAAGGCCATTAGAAAGCCCTGATGGCGAAAATGAGGTGACGCTCAGATCAGGTAGAGCGCCGCCACGATGCCAACGACGAGGATACCAAGAAACAGCCAGGTCCATAAAGCCAGCCTTTTCTCGATGATATGCCGCGCCGCGTCGCCGTAGCGGTGCAACAGGAAGGCGAGAATGAAAAACCGCGCACCGCGGGTGATCAGCGACAAGACCACGAACAGAGCGAAGTTGTAGCCGGCAAAGCCCGACGTAATAGTGACGATCTTATAGGGGATCGGGGTGAGCCCCTTGAGCAGGATGATCCAGGCGCCCCACTGAGCGTAGGCAGTGCGGAAGGCTTCGACTTTGTCGCCGTAGCCATAGAGGTGGATCAGCCAGCCGCCCACCGAGTCGTAAAGTACCGCGCCGATAGCGTAGCCGAGCATGCCGCCGGCCACGGAAGCCACCGTGCACCAGGTTGCGATCCGGAATGCCCGGTCCGGCCGCGCCAGCGACATCGGCACCAGCATCACATCCGGTGGAATCGGAAAAAACGAACTTTCGGCGAAGGCGACCGCCGTCAGGATGCCGATCGCATGGGGCTTGCCAGCGGCGGCGACGCACCAGTCATACAATCGGCGAAGCAAAGAACGCGGCTCGGCAGCCTGAACTGTCATGCAATCTCTCGGAAGCGGGAAAGGATCAGCGGCGCTTGCGGACGCGCCGGCTCTCCAGCGCCACGACCTTACGCCGCGACGAGGACTGTACCAGATCCTTTGGCACTTTTTCGGCAATGCCGAACATTTGCTCGCGCCGGCGCATTTCTGCCCAGACATCGTTCGGATGGACTCCGGAATGAACCCAGAGCACCACCAGGTTGTACAGCAGATCGGCACTCTCGCGGACCATCGCTTCGGGCTGGCCGTGCAAGGCGTCGATCACGACCTCGACCGCCTCTTCCGCCAGCTTTTTGGCCATTTTGGCGCGGCCGGCGCGCAGAAGCCGTGCGGTGCGCGACTTCGCCGGATCGCTGCCGCGGGCGGCAATGACGGCCTCGTAGAGCCTGCCCATCGAATCAGTCATGGGGGTACCTTACCCGATCTGCGCGCCAAACCGGTTAACGGCCACTAAATATGGTGGCTCCGCCGCGGCAGCTTCGGATTGCGGTAAATTATTCCTCCTCGGCCAGCGACGTGGCGTTGCCGGCCGTGGCCGCGGTGTTCGCCATCACTGCCTGTTCGAGGATGAAACGCTGCAAATAATACGGCTCGCCGTCTTTCGGGGCCTTTCGTCGGCATCAGGCCGCGCTGCCAGTTCTGCGCGCCATGACATCGCGGGGCGGCTCGTACAGCACCGCAGCGATGGCGTCGGCCAATTCCTCGTAGATAGCGCGGGCGCCGCTCTCGCGCACATAAATGCCGCTGTAAAGATCGGGCAGCTTCGGCAGCGGCGCGTCTTCCCACACGGTCAGACCAAGACGCTCGGCGCGCCGGCGCGTGACCGCCATGACGCCGAGGCCGGCTTTCACCGCAAGCGTCAGGCTGTTGACGCCCGGGCTGGTGAAGACATCCTCCCAGTTGAGACCCGCCGACTGCAGCACCCGGACCGCGGCGCGGTGGTAGACGCAATGCTCGCTATAGCAGACCAGCGGCACGGGCCGGTCCGGGTCGATCTGCAATGACGGACTATGGACCCAGATGACATCCTCAGCGCGGCTGTTGCGGGCGTCGTGCGGCGGCATCATCGACAGCCCGAGCATGATGTCGATGTCGCCGCTGCGCAATTGACGCACCAGCGGGTCGTAGGCGTCGTTACGCACGACGAAACGGACATCGCGGCGCCGTTCGCGGAAGTCCGCGAACACGCCCGGCAGGAGAGCCGTGATATATTCGCTCGGGGTGCCAACGCGGATCACCAACTCCGGCTGCGGCCCGGTATCGCAGATATGCACGATCTGATCGTTGATCGAGAGCAGGCGGCGCGCGTAGCTGACCACGAGTTCGCCCTGCGGCGTCAGACTGACACCTTGCACGCTGCGGTCGAACAGGTCGCCGCCGAGCAAGACTTGCAGGCGCTTGATCTGCGCGCTGACCGCCGGCTGCGTCACGCCGAGCTTAGCCGCGGCTTTGGTGAAGCTGCGAAGGTCGACGACGGCGACAAACGTGCGCAGCAAATCGGTTGGTATATTCGTCATTTGCCGAACCGCCTCCACCTCAATGCAGGCTTTCGGATCATATGCGCGCCAACAAACGCGACAACGATCTTGAGCTCACTCTAACACGTTCCGTATCAATTTCCCGCGCAATCGCGGCTGGACTTTGCGCTAGGTCAATCACCGGAAGCGTATTCAAGAACGCGGCATCAGCGCTACTTGATACGTTCCAGAATGCTCACGTAGTTTGCCACAGCGGCGCCGCCCATATTGAAAATTCCTCCGAGGTGAGCATTTTTCACTTGCAGTTCGCCCGCGGCACCGGTGAGTTGCATTGCAACCAACGCATGCATCGATACGCCGGTTGCGCCGATCGGATGACCCTTCGCCTTCAGCCCGCCTGACGGATTGACGGGCAGTTTGCCGTCCTTCTGCGTCCAGCCTTCCTTGATGGCGCGCGCGCCCTGCCCTTCGGCGGCAAGGCCCATGGCCTCGTATTCGATCAATTCGGCGACGGTGAAGCAGTCGTGCGTCTCGACCAACGACAAATCGCCAAGCGTCAAGCCCGCATTGGCAAGCGCGCGCTGCCACGCTTGCGCGCAACCCTCGAACTTCAGGATGTCGCGCTTGGACATTGGCAGGAAGTCCTGCACGTGTTCGGCGGCGCGAAAGACCACCGCCTTGTTCAGCCTGAGCGCGGTGTCGACGTCGGCGAGCACTACCGCGGCGGCGCCGTCCGACACCAGCGAACAATCGGTGCGCTTGAGCGGACCCGCGACGAAGGGGTTCTTCTCGCTCTCGGTGCGGCAGAACTCGTAGCCGAGGTCCTTGCGCATCTGTGCATAAGGGTTACCGACGCCGTTCTTGTGATTCTTGGCAGCAATCATTGCCAGTGCGTCGGATTGATCGCCCCATTTCTGGAAATAGAGCCCGGCGATCTTGCCGAATATTCCGGCGAAGCCGCCGTCGATGTCGGCCTCCTCACGCACATACGACGCTTTTAGCAAGTTGCGGCCGATCTCGACCGGCGGAGTCGTGGTCATCTGTTCGACACCAACGCACAACACGATGCGCGCTGCACGGGCTTCTATGCTCTTGATGCCCTGATGCACGGCCGCCGACCCGGTGGCGCAGGCGTTCTCGACTCGGGTCGCGCGCTTGAAGCGTAGATCGGGCGACGCCTGCAAGACCAAGGCGGCAGTGAAATCCTGGGCGGAAAAGCCGGCGTTGAAATGCCCGAGCACGATCTCGTCGACGTCCCTCGCGGCAACGCCGGCGTCTGTCAGCGCTTCGCCGGCGACCCGCACGATGAGGCTTTCGACGCTCTCACCGGCGAGCTTACCGAACGGGGTATGGGCCCAACCGACGATGCAAGCGGTCATCGAACCCTCCTTTGCCGAACTTTGGTCGCATTGCTCGGCGATTGACGACAAATAATCATGCTATAAGCCGGTCGCGGAGCGAACTTTGCTTCCCGCCGCAAGCTTAGATAGCCTAGCGCCATCGCCGTGGGAACCGCCCGTTGCCATGGCCCCGAACCGGATCGCAACCCTTGCAATATTGCGCTCGCTCCCGTGTTCCCACATTCGTTTTTGCCCTCACGGCAGCGCTGGCGCTTGCTGCCCCGTCGCAAGCGCGCGCCGAGGCGACGCTTCTGATCGAGGCCGCGACCGGCAGGGTGCTGCACGCCGAGAATGCCACGTACCCGTGGTACCCCGCCTCCGTCACCAAATTGATGACCGCCTACACCACGCTGCGCGCCATCAAGGAAGGTCGCATCGGCTTCGACACGATGCTCACCGTTTCGCGCAACGCGGCGGCGCAACAGCCGACCAAGATGGGCTTCAAGGTCGGCACAACGCTGACCCTCGACAACGCGCTGAAGATGCTGATGGTGAAATCGGCAAATGACATGGCGGTTGCGATCGCCGAAGGTGTCGGCGGCTCAATCGAGGGCTTCGCCGACATGATGAACGCCAATGCGCGGCGCCTCGGCATGACGCAATCACATTTCGTCAATCCGAACGGCTTGCCGGCGGAAAATCACGTCACGTCGGCGCGCGACCTCGGTATTCTCGCACGGGCGCTGATCCAAGAATTTCCGGAAGACGATTCCTACTGGCATATCCATGCCATCCAGTACGGCAACCGGGTGATGCACAACTACAATTCGCTGCTCGACCGTTATCCGGGCGCCGACGGCATGAAAACTGGCTTCATCTGCGCGTCGGGTTACAATGTCGTCGCCTCGGCGACGCATAATGGCCGGCGGCTGATCGCCATCGTGCTCGGCGCCTATTCCGGCGCGGTGCGCTCGCAAAAGGCGGCGCAGCTTCTCGAAAATGGATTCAACAGCGGCGCTCTGACGTGGCTGACGCCATCGCTCGGTACCGTCGATCAACTGGCCCCGATCGACGCCCAGCCGCCGAACCTGCGCGACGAAATGTGCGGCGGCCATCGCCGCAAGCCGCCGTCGGAAGACAATGACGAAGAGCAACGCGAAGCGGCCGCCGGCGATAACGGATCGGCGCAGGCATTCGTGCTCTCGGCGCTGCGCCCCGCGAACGGAAAATTCGTGCTTGGACCGCCGGTCGATACCGTACCACCGGTCAAGGTCTTTACCGGGCCGCCCAACCACCCCGACGCCGTGCAGGTTGCCGAGCCACACGCAAAGAAGAAAAAGCACGTTGCCAAGAAAGAGGGTGACGAAAAGAAGAACGCCGCAGCAAAGACCGACAAGAAAGACGCCGCCAAAACCGCGGCAACACCGAAGCACGCCAAGCCCGCGGCCAAGCCGAAGGTCAGTTCGGCCAATTAATGCCCGCGGCCGGCCATAGCGCGGAACGGCGCGGCCCACCGGAGCCCATCCCGCTCACCGTGCTGACAGGCTTCCTCGGCGCCGGCAAGACTACACTGCTCAACCGCCTGCTGAAAGATCCCGCGCTCGCCGAGACCGCCGTCGTCATCAACGAATTCGGCGACGTCGCCCTCGACCACCTGCTGGTCGAATATATCGGCGACAACATGGTGCTACTGCAGTCGGGCTGCCTGTGCTGCACCATGCGCGGCGATCTGGTCGACGCGCTGGAGACGCTTTTGCGCGATCTCGACAACCGGCGCTGCACCTTCCGCCGCGTATTGATTGAGACGACCGGCCTGGCCGACCCGGCGCCGCTGCTGCACACCGCGATGGCGCATCCTTATCTCGTGTTGCGCTATCGGCTCGACGGCGTGGTCACGGTGGTTGATTGCGCCAACGGCGCGGCGACGCTCGACGCGCATGCCGAAGCGGTGAAGCAGGCGGCGGTCGCCGACCGCATCGTGCTGACGAAAACCGACCTCGCCACCGCCGAACAGCGCGACGCCCTGCTCGCGCGCATACGCGCCTTCAATCCAGCGGCGCCCGTCCTCGACGCCGCCGGCGGTGAGGCGACTGCCGAGCGGCTGATGAATTGCGGGCTCTATGACCCCGCGCGCAAGATTCCCGACGTAAAGAAATGGCTGGCCGCCGAAGCCTATGCCGGGCACGACCATCACCATCACAACGTGAACCGCCACGACGAACATATCGGTTCGTTCGTGCTCACCACCGACGTGGCCGTCCCGGCTGGCACGCTAGAGATGTTTCTCGAACTGATTCGCGCCAATTTCGGCGTCCAGCTCTTGCGCGTGAAGGGCATCGTCAAGCTCGCCGAAATGCCGGATACGCCGGTGGTGGTGCACGGCGTGCAGCACGTGTTCCATCCGACTGCCCGACTCGAGCGCTGGCCGGACGACGACCACCGTACCCGCCTCGTGTTCATTACCCGCGATTTGCCCGAGCGCAGCGTGCGCGAGCTGTTCGAAGCATTCCTCGGTGCAGCCAGTGTGGACCGACCCGACCGCGCGGCGCTCACCGACAATCCGCTGGTGCCGTTCGGCGGGATCGATCGCTAACCCCGCGAAACTGGCTTGCGCCGCTTCTCGACTCGTTTGATGCTGGTGTCCGCCCGCCAGCCACAGCAACGAGCCCGGCGGCGACTGGGGAAATACCGATGCCGACGCAGCGCCCTTGGCTCAAGAACTATCCGCCGGGCGTGCCCGCCGAGATCGACACCTCACGGTATTCGTCGCTGGTGGCGATGTTCGAGGAAAGCTTCAAGGCGAATGCCGATCGCGACGCTTGCGTCTGCATGGGCAAGACGGTGACCTTTGCCGAACTCGAAGCGGCTTCGCGCGCTTTCGCCGCGTTCCTGCAAGGCAAAGGCCTCAAGCGCGGCGCACGCGTCGCCATCATGATGCCGAACGTGCTGCAATACGCTGTGGCGATTGCGGGCATCCTGCGCGCCGGCATGACGGGGGTAAACGTCAACCCGCTGTACAAACCGCGCGAATTGGAATTCCAGCTGAAGGATTGCGGCGCCGAAGTCATCATCGTCTTAGAGAATTTCGCCGCCGTACTGCAGGAGGCGCTGCCGGCGACCGGCGTGAAGCACGTTGTGGTCGCGAGCCTCGGCGACATGCTGGGCGTGGTGAAGGGCATGGTGGTCAATACCGTGGTGCGCCACGTCAAGAAGATGGTGCCGGCCTATTCGTTGCCTGGTTCGACCGTGTTCAACGATGCAATCGCGCAGGGCCGCAGTCTGCCGTTCATACGCATCGAACCCGGGCCCGACGACATCGCCTTCCTGCAATATACCGGCGGCACCACCGGTGTCGCCAAGGGCGCGATGCTGCTGCACCGCAATCTCGTCGCCAATGTACTGCAGCTGGTGGCGTGGAATGAGCCGATGGTGTCGATACCGCCGGTGATCGACCGCATCATCGTCGTCACTGCGCTGCCGCTTTATCACATCTTCGCGCTGACGGCGTGCTTCCTGTTCGGCATCCGCGCCGGCGGCTTGTGCATCCTCATTCCGAATCCGCGCGACATCCGCGGGCTGATCAAGGAGCTTAGCCACTTCAAGGTAAACTTTTTCCCGGCGGTAAACACGCTCTACAACGCGCTGCTCAATCATCCCGACTTTGCCAAGCTCGACCTGAGCATGCTGAAAGCCGCGGTCGGCGGCGGCATGGCAGTGCAAAAGGGCGTCGCCGAAGCCTGGATGAAAGCGACCGGCAAACCCATCGTCGAAGGTTACGGCCTGTCGGAAACTTCCCCGGTGCTTACCTGCAACCGTGGCGACATCGCCGAATGGACCGGGACCATCGGCTTCCCGCTGCCCTCGACGGATATCTCGATCCGCGACGACGACGGGCACGAAGCCGCTGTGGGCGAGCAAGGCGAGATCTGCGCGCGCGGACCGCAGGTGATGCCGGGCTACTGGAACCGGCCCGACGAGACCGCCAAAACGATGACGTCGGACGGCTTCTTCCGCACCGGCGACGTCGGCGAGATGGACGCGCAAGGCCGCGTCAAGATCATCGACCGCAAGAAGGACATGATCTCGGTGTCCGGCTTCAAGGTATTTCCCAACGAAGTCGAGGACGTGGCCATGATGCAGGGCGGCGTGCTCGAATGCGCCGCGGTCGGCATCCCGGACCCGCATTCCGGCGAGGCGGTGAAGCTGTTTGTGGTGAAGAAATCGCCGGAGCTCAACGAGCAGACGCTCAAGCAATACCTGCATAGCCAGCTCGCCGGCTATAAAGTGCCCAAGCAGATCGAGTTCCGCACCGAGCTGCCGAAAACCAATGTCGGCAAAATCCTGCGCCGCGCATTGCGGGACGAGCCGTGAGCGAGGTGGCCGCACCGTCACCGGCCGACGTGATCGCGTTCTGGCGGCAGGCCGGGCCGAAGAAGTGGTTCGAGAAAGATGCCACCTTCGACGATGCGATCCGGCGGCGGTTTCTCGCACATCACGAAGCGGCGGCGAGCGGCAAGCTCACGGCTTGGGAACAGACCGCGGAAGGCGCACTGGCGCTATTGATCTTGCTCGACCAGTTTCCACGTAACATGTTCCGCGGGCAGGCGCGTGCCTTCGCCACCGATCCGCTGGCGCGCGCTGTCGCCAGCCGCGCTATTCTCAACGGTTTCGACGGCGCCTTTCCCGACATGCGCGGCTTTTTCTATCTGCCGTTCGAGCATTCCGAAGATCTCGCCGATCAGCAGCGCGGACTGATGCTTTACAAAGCGGCGGGCGACGATGACGGCCTGAAGTGGGCTCAAATCCACGCCGATATCGTCCACCGCTTCGGCCGCTTCCCGCACCGCAACGCCGTGCTCGGCCGCGTCAGCACGCCGGAGGAACAGAAATTTCTCGACGACGGCGGCTTCGCCGGGTGAGTGCGCGACAGTGGTGCAAACGACAGCGCGACGGCGCCACGGTAGCCATTCTGGCGGGTATCGCCCAGCTCGAAGCGCATTGATTTTGCTGCACAAACCGCTTTGCCGAACCGATTCTTAACGGGTTCTTGCTAGAAACCAATGATGGCTTTGCCACTCACAAGCCGGCCGCATCCGTCGGAAAGAGACCCCGTGGCGCTGGTCGATTCCGAGAATGCCGCATCCGCGCCAGCAGCGGCGAGCCTTGCTGCGCGCGTCAAGGCAATCCTCGCCGACAGAAGCGACAGCCGGCTGGCGCAATTGTTCGCCGGAAAAGTTTTTCTGATCCGCATCGCCAGCGCGATGCTGGCGCTGGCGAGCCAGGTGCTGCTGGCGCGCTGGATGGGCAGCTTCCAGTTCGGCATCTACATTTACGTCTGGACTTGGGTTCTCATGATCGGATCGCTGTCCGACGTCGGCCTGTCGTCGGCAGCGCGGCGCTTCATTCCGGAATATATCGAGCTCAAGACGCCGGCGTTGCTGCGCGGATTCCTCACCGGCAGCCGCTGGCTTGCCATCGCCATTGCCGCCACGATCGGCGCAGCGTGCGCCGGCTTGGTGACACTGCTGTCGCCATTTATTGATCGGTACACTCTTGTGCCGCTCTATCTCGCGTGCCTCACCGTCCCCGTATACGCACTCGGACAGGCGCAGGCCGGCATCGCGCAATCCTATAACTGGCCGACTCTCGCGTTGATGCCATTCTACATCTGGCGGCAGGGTATCATCACGGTAGCGATGGGCGCGGCCTATCTCTTCGGCGCGCCGACCGACGCGATCACGGGCATCGCGATCGCCGTCTGCACCACCTGGGCGGTGACGCTCGGACAATTGCTCATGCTCGACCGCCGTCTCAGGAAGACGGTGCCGGCCGGCCCGAAGCGCTACGAACCGAAAATTTGGCTCGCCACCTCGCTGCCGATCCTGATGGTGGAATTCTTCTACCTCTTGCTGACTTACGTCGACATTCTCACGCTCGAGCGTTTCCGCTCGCCGGAAGACGTCGCAGTCTACTACGCCGGAGCGCGAATCCTGGCACTGGTCGCCTTCATCTATTTCGCAATCTCCGGCGCCACCACGCACAAGTTCACGCAATATCACGTAGCCGGCGACAAAGAGCGTCTCGCCTCGTTCTTCGCCGAAACCGTGAAGTGGACGTTCTGGCCCTCGCTCGCTGCCTGCGCGATCATTCTCGCGCTCGGCAAGCCGCTGCTGTCGCTGTTCGGCGAAAACTTCGAGCGCGGCTACCCCGTTATGCTCATTCTTGCGGTCGGCATGCTAGGGCGTGCGGCCGTCGGACCGGCCGAAAGGTTGCTCAATATGCTGGGCGAGCGCAAGCCATGCGCGCTGATCTATGCCGCCGCCTTCGCCATTAATCTCGTGCTGTGCGTGTTGCTCATTCCACACCTCGGCATCGAAGGCGCAGCCGTTGCAACGTCGACCGCACTGGTCGTCGAATCGATCTCGCTATACCTCGTCGCCAAGCGCCGGCTGGGCTTCCACGTGTTCATTATGGGCGGCACGGCCGGTACGTAGCGCTACGCCTTCTCCCGTAGCAACCTTCTGATTATCTTCCCCGTCGTCGTCATCGGCATGTCGTCGATGAAGGCGACCTCGCGCGGGTATTCGTGCGCCGAAAGTCGCGTGCGGACGAAGGTCTGGATCTCGGCCGCGAGAGCGTCCGATGCCGGCTGCCCCTGCTTGAGCACGACAAAGGCCTTGACGATTTCGGTGCGGATCGGGTCGGGCTTGCCGACCACCGCGGCGAGCGCCACCGCCGGATGGCGCAGCAGGCAGTCTTCGATCTCGCCCGGCCCGATGCGGAAACCAGACGACGTGATGACGTCGTCATCGCGGCCGACGAACGAGATGTAGCCCTGCTCGTCCGCGACACCCTGGTCGCCGGTGGTCATCCAGTCGCCGATGAACTTGTCCCGCGTGGCGGCAGGCTTGCCCCAATATTCGAGGAACATCACCGGGTCGGGTCGCATCACCGCGATCTGGCCGACCTCTCCGGCTTTCAACGGCGTGCCGTCTTTGCCGATCACCGCCACTTTATGGCCGGGGATCGGCTTGCCGATGGCGCCCGGCTTGAGCATGCCGAGTTGCGCGCAAGAACCGAGCACAAGGTTGCACTCGGTCTGGCCGTAGAACTCGTTGATGATGACACCGAAGGCCTCCTTGCCCCACTCCAGTGCTTCGATGCCGAGCGACTCGCCGCCGGAGGCGACGCCGCGCAGCTTGAAGTCGTGGCCGCCGCGCGGGCGCGGCGCGGCGCGCATCATGCGTAGCGCGGTCGGCGGGATAAAGGCGTTGCGCACGTGCGTCTTGGCCATCAGCGCGAAGGCGCGCTCTGGATCGAACTTGTCGATCTTATAAGAGACGACCGGGACGCCGTGATGCAGGCTCGGCAGCAGCGCGTCGAGCAGGCCGCCGGCCCAAGCCCAATCAGCCGGCGTCCAGTAACGGTCGCCCGCTTCCGGGAATGGAAAATGTGGCAATTCGACTCCCGGCAGATGGCCAAGCAGCACGCGGTGCGCGTGCAGCGCGCCCTTCGGCTGGCCGGTGGTGCCAGAGGTGTAGATCATCATCGCCGGATCGTCGGCCGAGGTGTCGACCGCCGTGAAATCGGCCGACGCGCGCATCAGGACGTCAGCAAAGCTCTCGATCACGAGCACGTATGCAAGGTCCGGCACCTCATTGCGAACGCCGTCGAGCTTGGCGAAGCCTTGCGCGTTGGTGATGAGCGCCTTGGCGCCGGAATTCTGCAGCCGGTAGGAGAGCGCGTCGGGACCGAACAGCACCGCGACCGGCAACGCGACGGCGCCGAGCTTGTAGATCGCGATATGCGCGGCGGCGACCTCCGGCATCTGCGGCAGCATGATGGCGACACGATCGCCGCGCTTGACGCCCTGCGCGCGCAGCACATTGGCGAGGCGATTGGAGGTCTCGCGCAGCGCGCCGTAACTCACCGCCTCTTCGCGTCCATCGGCGTGCACGTGCAGGATGGCGAGCCGGCCGGGCTCGGCCGCGGCCCAGCGGTCGCAAACATCGACGCCAATATTGTAGCGGGCCGGAATCTCCCAGCGAAATTGGCGGAAGACATCGTCATAGGTGGAAAGACGCGGCAGCACCGGCATGGGCGCAAACTAATCAGCGCAACGCGCCGGGTCCAGTGCTGCCGTAACCAGCGCCTAGTGCACGCTGCAACGCGCCGAGCCGGGATGGCCCGGCACCTTGAAGCGCTTGCCGGTATCCGTGACCCGCGTACCGTTGACGCGCAGGATCGAGAAGTCCTGATCGATGAAATTGCCGACATATAGGAAGCGACCGTCGGGCGAAAAACACACGGCCTCGGGCAATGCCCCAACTTCGATGTCCTTGAGCTTGGTGACCGTTTTGCCCTTGATGAGCAGGATCGTCGCCATGCCGCCACGATGGTACATGAACGAGTTGCGGTCTTTGTTGGAGCCGACAGCGTCGATCACTGCGGCCAGCCTGCCATCCGGGCTGATCGCCAGGCCTTCGGGGCTGTCCGGAACGGTGATGTGGTCGATGACGCGCGGCGGCTTGGCTGAAAGGTCGATGACACTGACGGTGTCGACGTTCCCGTCGGATGTTCCGTGATTGCCGTTGTCCGTGGTCAAAGCGAGGCTGCCGTTCGGGGTCACGGCGATATTGTAGGGCCATAGGCCGACTGGCAGGTCGCGCTTGGTGTCGGTGACCTTGTCGCCGTCGACGTCCAGTTGCGCGATCTTATGGCTGGCAAACTTGGTGGCCAGCGCATGTTTGCCGTCGGGGGTGAAGACGACGTGCGAGATTTCTTCGCCCATCTCCACTGTACCGACGATCTTCACGTCGGTGCCTTTGATCGACAGGATGCTGATCGATTTGCCGGCGCGGTTGGCGACCAGCGCCAGCGTTCCCGTTGCATTGATACTGAGGCCGGACGGCTGCTTGGCGCCCGTCAACGTCGCGATCAGTCTGGCCGGCTTCGCCTTGAGATCGATGACGTAGATCTTGTCGTCCGGCACCGCCTTCAAGCTATCGCCGTTCTTCACGACATCGACCGAATCGGCAACGAGCGCGATCGCGCCGGTTGGGTCGATGGCGACGTTGACGGGCGGACCGACGATCGAATTCTTGAGTTGAATATTGGCGACAATTTTTGGGCTCAGCGGATTGGCCAAATCGACGATGAGCACCGAATCTTTCCCCGGCGGCGATAGGATCGTCCTTCCGTGTTCGTCGGTGCCTTGCTTTTCGTCGTTGCCGACGATCATGAATGGCGCGGCCTGCACCGCGACGGCGCTCAAGGCGAACAGCGCGGCAGCGCCGAATATCTGGGCTGTGTTCGGTAATGTCATGGACCCCTCCCGAATGGATTTTTGCCGCGGGTTCGCCCGCATGCCGCTTGTGGAGGGATGCAGTCTATCGACGCAACCAGGCGGCGTCATAGGGGGTGGCGGCGCTTCGCCGCCGTGGCCGCTAGCTCTTTCGGTCGTCCGGCGTCGCCAGGATCAGCGCCCAATAGACTTTGTATTTCGACGTCGGCGTGTAAATCGCGGCGATGCCCATGCGGGTCGCCCCTTTGAGGAGCATGTTGGCGCGATGCGGCGGTGAATCGCGCCAACCGGAGAAGGCCTCGGCCAGGGTGTGATAGCCGGCGCCGATATTTTCCGCCGCCAGCTTGGCGTCGTAACCCGACGCCTTCAGCCGCACCACGAACGGTTTGCCGGCAGCGTGATCGAGTTTGTCGCGCTTGGCCATAACCGCGGCCTGAGCTTCGGCGAGCCGGTTGAGTTCGGGATCGAGCGTCACCGCATCGAGCCCATTATTGGTGCGGTAGCCCGATATCATTGAGGCCGCCGCGGCGGCGTCGAGCTGCGCGCCGGGTTGCGCCAAGTTGCGGTAGAAACTCGGTTCCTCTTTCGGCACTTCGTTCGTGCCGCAGCCAGCCAATGCCAGCAATGCCATTGTCGCGATGAACGGACGTAGCATCCTCGACGGTCTCCGAATCGAACAGGCGCAAACTGCAGACCGAAGTTGGCCGAACGGTGGTGCGCCGTTGTTAGTGTGGCAATACATGATCGGGGCCTCCACTGGCGCAAATACCGTCGGTCCATTAACATCGCGGAAACAACAAGCGGTTAATCGCCAGTTCCGGGAGGATCTATGTCGGCTCGACCAGCCGCCCGCACGCCGGGCGCCACCCGCGCCGGACCCAACGAATATGTCTTCGATCTGGGCACCGTCGATAAAATCATGGGCGGTCCGACCTATTCGACCGCGCATGGGCCTTGCGTCGAGGGCGAGCGGATCATCGTCGGCCTGATGCACATGAAAGCCGGCACCGGGGTCGAGCCGCACTCACATCCGAACGAGCAGTGGATTTACATCCTGGAAGGTACATTCCGCGCCAAGGTCGGTGGCAAGTCGATCGAGGGCAGACCCGGCTCGCTCATCTACATCCCTGCCGACACGGTCCATAGCGGCAAGGCGACAGCCGATGGCGACGTCGTGTTCTTCACCTGCAAGGATGGCTCGCACGGCTTGCAAGGCATCAGGGCGTAACCAGGGGCGCAGCTCGCGGCGTTCGAACGGAGGATTTCAAATGCGACGTCTGACAATTCTGTTGTCCGCGGCCGTGCTTGCTCTGGCCACGCTCGGCGCTTCGGCACAGGACAAATACCCGAACCGGCCGATCAAGGTGCTGGTGCCCTACGCGCCCGGCGGCGCCACCGACATCACCGCGCGCATCGTCGCCGACGAATTCCAGAAGATCACCGGTCAGAGTTTCGTGGTGATCAACAAGCCAGGCGCCTTCGGCATGTTGGCGATCGACGAAATGGTGAAAGCGGCGCCGGACGGTTACACGCTGATGATCGGCAACGTCACGACCAACGCCATCACGCCGATTCTCTATAAGAACAAGCTCAATTTCGACTACACCCAGAAGGTGACCGCGGTGACCAATCTGGTCGACGTGCCGGCGTTCCTCTTGGTGACGACCGCCGACGACTTCCCGGTCAAGACCCTCCCCGAACTGATCGCCTACGCCAAGAAAAATCCGGGCAAAATCAAGTACGGCACGGTCGGCAACGGCTCCTATCCGCATTACGACATGGCCTATTTCGCCAAGCGCGCCGGCGATCTCGACATGGCCGCGCTGCCGAACAAGAATGGCGCCTCCGGGGTGATCCAGGACATGTTGCGCGGCGACGTGCAGGCCGCTTTCCTCAACGTCGGCAGCGCGGCCGGCATGGTCAAGGCGGGGAAATTCCGCGCGCTCGCCATGGTCAACCACACGCGGCTCGCCGACTATCCCGATGTTCCGACCATGAAGGAGGTCGGTTACGCGGACGTCGGCACCATCGCCTGGAATGGCCTGTTCGCGCCGGCAGCGACGCCCAAGCCGGTGCTCGACCAGCTCTTCGCCATCGTGGCGAAAGCCGTCGCCTCGCCCGAGGTGCAGGAAAAATTCAAGAAGCAGAACTACAATATCGTGCCGAGCAAGTCGCTGGCCGACGCGCAACAGTGGCTGGTCGGCGAAATCAAGCACTGGGAAATCGTCACCAGCGCGGTAAAGATCGAGACGCAATGAGTGCAGGCGTCGTGCCCAATTGGCCGACGCCTATTTAGCCGCCTGGAGTGCCTTCCAGACGCGTTCCGATGTCGCCGGCATATCGAGTTGCGCGCCTTTCGGCAATGCGTCGAGGATCGCATTGATCACCGCCGGCGGCGCCGCGGTGGTGCCGGCCTCACCGGTCCCTTTCACCCCGAGCGGGTTGGTGCGACACGCAACCACATTGTGCTCGACGATCATATTCGGCATCAGGTCGGCGCGCGGCAACGCGTAATCCATGAACGAGCCCGACACGAGCTGGCCGTCGGAGTCGTAAACGGTGTTTTCGGTCAACGCCTGGCCAAGCCCCTGCGCCACGCCGCCGCTGATCTGCCCGGTGACGATGGTGTCGTCGAGCACGTTACCGCAATCGCCGACCGCGACATAGTTGACGGTCGCCACCGCGCCGGTCTCTGTGTCGATCTCGACCTCAGCGACGTGGCAACCGTTGGGGAAGGATGGCGGCGATTTACTGATTGCCTGGGTGTCGAGCGTTTCCGGAATCACGCCTTGCCGCTGCAATTCGACGGCGCGTTCGGCCGCCTCGAACAGCGACACGGTGCGCGCCGTCCCGCGCACGCTGAAGACGCCGTCGCGGTAGTCGATGTCGCCGTCGGCCGCCTGTAGCAGCACGGCGGCGACGTGCTTGCCTTTCTCGATCACTTTGTCGGCGGTGACTGCGATGGCGCCGCCGACATACATCGCCGAGCGTGACGCCACCGCGCCGAAGCCCGGCACGTCGCGCGACGAATCGCCCGCCGTTACCGTCACCGCTTCGGGCGCGATGCCGAGGCGGCGCGCAGCCACTTTGCCGAACACAGTCTTGTGGCCCTGGCCGCTAGCCCCGGCACCAATGCTCACCGTCGCCGCCTCACCGCCCGGAAATGCGATGCGCGCGGCTTCCTCGGGAAACGCGCCGGCGATTTCCAAATAGCAACCGATGCCGATACCGCGCAGTTTGCCTTGCTTCTTCGCCGCCTTGCGGCGCGCGGCAAAATTGGCGTAGTCGGCCAGCGCCAGCGCGCGCTCGAATGCGGCCGGAAAATCGCCGCTGTCGTAAGTACTGCCGAATGTGGTGGTGTAAGGGATCTTGGCAGGAGCGATCAGATTGCGCCGGCGCAATTCCGCTGCATCAATACCGGTTTGATCGGCGGCGGCATCAATCAGCCGCTCCAGCAGATAGCTCGCCTCCGGCCGCCCGGCGCCGCGATAGGGCCCGGTCGGCAGCGTGTTGGTCAATACGCAGCGCGCGTTCACCTGCGCTTGCGGGATGTCATAGACCGTCGGCAGGCAGCCCGAGATATGTGTGGTGAAGACGAAATGCGCGACGCCGGTGATATAGGCGCCGACATTCCCGAGGCAATCGACGCGCAACCCAAGAAATTTTCCGCGCGCTGTGAGCGAGAGCTCCGCAGCCCAGAATGAGTCGCGGCCCTGGTTATCGGTGACGAAGGCCTCCGCGCGCGTCGAGACCCAATGAACGGGCTTTTGCAGCATGCGCGCGGCGTGCAGCATCGGCACGTATTCCGGATAGCACCAGCCCTTCATGCCGAAGCCGCCGCCGACGTCGTCGCTCAAAACGCGCAGTTCCTCCGGTTTGATGCCCAGGGCGCCTGCGACCTGCCCGCGCACGGCGGCAACACCTTGGGTGCCGCAGCGCAGGGTGAATTGTTTGCTTGAGGCGTCATAGCTCGCGGTCGCAGTGCGCGGTTCAAGCGAGGCGACCACCAGGCGCTGGTTGACCAGTTCGACGCGCACGACATGCGCGGCTTCGGCAAAGGCTAGATCGAGCGCCGCCTGTTTCTTACCGTCGGGATCGGCCGGCGCGGTCCAGTCGAAACCGATATTGCCGAGGGCTTCCGGCCAGAGCTGCGGCGCGCCGACTTCAACGGCGGCGCGCGCGTCGGTGACGGCGGCAAGCGGCTTGTAGTCGATGACGACTTTCTCGGCCGCGTCCTGCGCGGCGCGCGCGTTCGCCGCGACCACCATCACGACCGGCTCGCCGACATGCAGCACGCGCGCTTCGGCGAGCGATGGCCGGTGCGGCGAGAACGGCACCTTGCCGCCGCGGCCGGGGATCGGATGCGGATGCGAGATCGAATGATAATGCGCCGAAGCAAGGTCGGCGGCAGTCAGCACCGCGATGACGCCGGACGCACTCTTGGCTGCCGATACATCGATACGCGCGATCTCGGCGCAGGCATGCGGGGAGCGCACGAAATACGCAGCGAGCGCGCTGTCCGGTTTAACGTCGTCGCCGAAGCGCCCCTCGCCGCGCAGCAGCGGCTCGTCTTCGATGCGGCCCTGCCAGACCTCGGCTTTGGCGGCGGTCGATTGCATGAGTGTGCCCCGGCTGG
Source organism: Pseudolabrys sp. (assembly GCA_036273755.1). Lineage (GTDB taxonomy): Bacteria > Pseudomonadota > Alphaproteobacteria > Rhizobiales > Xanthobacteraceae > Pseudolabrys. The sequence continues at coordinate 195 of DASUGZ010000226.1, read as the reverse complement.
AAGTTTTAAAGCTTGCGGTCGGCGACCCCCGCCTTCCTCGTGAATTCGCGGCATTCAACCGCGCGCAGCTTCGCCACGGACCGCGCCTCGCCCGCGATTTTTGGATTTTGTTAACACTTGGCCGCCCGGACATTAACCGCAAAACAACCGGTATGGGAATAGTTTACCCCGGACCCGGGCACGGACCATGGCCAC
>DASUGZ010000225.1:0-3379 GCA_036273755.1 Pseudolabrys sp. | reverse complement strand
TCCAGCGTCAGCGGATACATCCGTCCGCCCATCAGCTGCTGCACCATCTTGATCGAGTAGGTGAAATCCCATTCCTTTTCAGGCACCGGGTTGAGCCACACCGCCGCCGGATAGGTGCGCGTCACACGTTCCAGCCACAAGACGCCAGGCTCGTCGTTGTAATGCTCGACCGAGCCGCCAGCCGCCGTCACTTCGTAGGGCGACATCGAGGCATCGCCGACGAACACCACTTTATAGTCATGGCCGTAGGTGTGCAGCACATCCCAGGTCGCGGTATGCGCCTGGAAGCGGCGGCGGTTCTCCTTCCACACTTTCTCGTAAAGGCAATTGTGGAAGTAGAAATGCTCCATGTGCTTGAACTCGCTTCTCGCCGCCGAGAAGAGTTCTTCCGTGGCCTTGATGTGCCAGTCCATTGAGCCGCCGATGTCGAAGAACAGCAGCACCTTCACCGCGTTGTGCCGTTCCGGGCGCATCAGGATGTCGAGATAGCCCTTGTGTGCGGTGCCCTTGATGGTGCCGTCGAGATCGAGCTCGTCGGGCGCACCGGTGCGCGCGAACTTGCGCAGGCGCCGCAGCGCCACCTTGACGTTGCGGGTGCCGAGCTCGACCTCGTCGTCGAGGTCCTTGAACTCGCGTTTATCCCACACTTTGACGGCGCGCCGGTGCGTGCTCTCGCCGCCGATACGGATGCCCTCCGGGTTGTAGCCGGCATTGCCGTAAGGCGACGTGCCGCCGGTGCCGATCCATTTCGAGCCGCCTTGGTGGCGGCCCTTCTGCTCGGCGAGCCGCTTCTTCAATTCTTCCAGCAATTTCTCGAGGCCGCCCATGGCCTGAATCTGCTTTTTTTCTTCCTCCGTCAGGTATTTCTCGGCCAGCTTCTTCAGCCACTCGGCCGGGATCTCGGCCTCGATGGCGTCGCCGAGCATTTCGAGGCCCTTGAAGACGTGGCCGAACACACGGTCGAACTTGTCGAGATTGCGCTCGTCTTTCACCAGCGCGGCGCGCGACAGGTAGTAAAATTCCTCCACCCGGCGCGAAGCGAGATCGGCCTGCATCGCCTCCATCAGCGTCAGGTACTCGCGCAGCGTCACCGGCACGCCGGCGGATTTGAGTTCCTGGAAGAAATTGACGAACATCGCGGCGACATTAGCATGCCGGCGCAACCGGCCGCCATCGCGCTCCATGGACCCGCTCGACCAGCAAACCTTCGACCTGTTCACCCGCATTGTTCCCGGGATCGCGGTGGCCACTGCGGTTGTGGTGCTGCTGATCAATGCGTTCATCCATCGCAACACGCCGCGAGTCGGCGGCAAGATCGGCCCCCGCATTCGCGAAGCGCCGGAGCCGGAGCTGCCGGAGGGATTTTCGCGCGTCGTTTGCCGCGCGATCACCAATTTCGACGCCGCCGCCGACGCCGAAAACTTCCCCAGCCTCAAGGCCTATAGGCGCGACGGCGTCACGCCGCGGCAGGGCCGCGTGCTCGTCTATCGCGTCGTCGCCTGCAACACGCGCATCGAAGTGCCCGCCGAAGAACCCGACTACCCGCGCCTCACCCCGATCGAAATGCTGGCGCTGCTACGCGAGTTGCCCGACCCGCGCCTCGTCTACCGCCTGCATCTCGCCGACGGGCCGTCGTTCCTCGATCCGTGGCTGCGCAAGATCACCGGCCACGATATTCGTAGCGTCGGCAATGCGAACCTGACGGGGGCGATCGTGCTGTACCGGCCCGACCGCAGGCTCGGCCGCGAGCTCGGCCTCACGCTGCTGCACGAATGGCTGCATCTGGTCGCATTCAACTCGGCGAGGCCGATCCGTCGCTTCAAGCGCGCCGACGCCGTCGAGACGCTGCCGCCGCTCGCCTATGAGCCGGTATCGTTCGGCGACCGGCGCACCCGCGTCTACGAGGCCTGGTGCGAGCTCGGCGAGAAAGTGCTCGGCTACGACGAAGCCGTCGCCCGCCAGGCGGCACTGGCCTCGCCGGTGCATACGGTGGTGCTGTGGCGGCACATCGAGAAAATCCTGCGCAAGGTGCCGCGGCGGCTTGCCAGCACGCGGCTCGACGAATTCCGGGTACGCGCCGCCTTCATCCGCACCGAAGTCGCGCCGAAAGCGCAAGCCGCACGCAACAGCCGGCGCTGGTGGCGCCGGCTGTTGTCGTCGCGGCAGGCTCGCGGCTAGCCGCAAGGTCGCTTCGCCTAGCGTTTGGTGACGACGACTTCGAGATACTCACCTGGTACCACCATGGTCGCGTCGCCGGATTTGTTGTGACGCCCGATCAAGTCGATGATGTCCGCGGCAAGCCCCTCCTTGCCCGCCGCGTCGAGCGCCTCGAAAGCCTTCAGCATCGGACCGTAGTAGTTGCGGAAAAGGTCGAGGAAGTGCTGCGGCGAGCGATAACGGAACACGTGGTCGCGCGGCTCGGCCACGATCTTTTTTGCCGAGGCGCCAAAGGTCGCCTCGATCCACTCCCGCGTGCCCCATAGCGCCGGCGATTTCATGCCGGCCGGCGGCGGCAGGTATTTGCCGATGGTCTTGAACATCTGGCCGATGAAGCCATCCGGCGTCCAATTGGCAAGACCGATGCGGCCGCCGGGCTTGCATACGCGCACCATTTCGGCGGCGGTGCTGCTTTGGTCCGGAGAGAACATCGCGCCATAGGTCGAAACAACCGCGTCATAGGAACCGTCCTTGAACGGCAGGTTCTCGGCGTCGGCAATCTGGAACTTGATCTCGAAGCCCTCCGCCTCGGCACGCTTGCGGCCGCGCGCGAGCAGAGCATCGACGTAGTCGGTCGACGTCACGTCGCACCAACGTCGGGCGGCAGCAAGCGTGATGTTGCCGTTGCCGGCGGCGATATCGAGCACGCGCTCTCCGCTGCGCAGGTCCATGGCCTCGGCCAGTCGCTCGCCGACAAGCTGCAAAGTGGCGCCGATGACGGCATAGTCGCCGGACGACCAAGCCGCGTGCTGCTTGGTCTTGATCGCGTTCAGGTCGGGGACGGGTGCCGCGCCCATACGTGGGCGGCAATCGATCACGGTGGTCATTGCAAAACTCCTCATGTTGTCTGCGTTTGAGCCACGTTCTCTACGGAAAGCGACGCCGGCGCTGAATGACCGCATTACCGGGTCTCTTGCTCGCAAGTCCAAATTCGCTATCGTTCTTGCTCGATCGTCCGGTGAATTGCTCCAGCGTCCGCGGCGCTGCGGCCCGGACGGCGCCATCGGTGTTGAAGGAACCAGCGATGAGCACGGACGTCTTGTCTGAGCTCCTATCGGCCGTGCGCCTCTCCGGCTCGGTCTTTTTCGATGTCCACGCGACGGCGCCCTGGGTCGCGGAAGCCCCGCCCGCCGCGCAGATCGCCAACGACGTCACGCCGGGC
>DASUGZ010000224.1:0-2547 GCA_036273755.1 Pseudolabrys sp. | reverse complement strand
GAGCGCTCGCCGAAGGCGCAATAGAACACGATGCGCTTGTCGCTCAGGCGCGCCAGCTCGCGCAGAACGCCGCCGCTGCTGATGTTGGTCTGCAGGTCGCCATAGGGTGCGTGCAGCGAGCCGGGAATGCTGCCGTGCTTTAAGCGCTCGCCGGCCTCGCGCAAATCGACGAAGGCGACGTCGGGCCGGCCGACCAGGGCGATCGCCTGCGGCGCCTGCAACGCCCAGCCGCGGCGTGCGATTTCCTGCTGCGCCAGGCCGATTTTCATGTTGGACGGCACGGCGACGTCCATCATCTTCGGATTGGGCAGCTTCAGGTTCGCCATCAGCGCAACGTAGTCGTCGACCGACTTGACCTGCAGGCGCGGATTGTAGCGCTTTTCCTCGCCGATCGTGGAGACGGTGTCGCCTTTGTAGTCGTGCGCGGGGAACACCAGGGTCTCGTCGGGCAGGCGCAACAGCTTGCCGAACAGCGATTCATATTGTGCGCGAGCGTCGCCGTTCTGGAAATCGGTGCGGCCGGTGCCGCGGATCAGCAGCGTATCGCCGGTGAAGACGCGGTCGCCCATCACGAAGCTGTAAGAGTCGTCGGTGTGGCCCGGCGTGTAGAGCACGTCCATGCTCAGGCCTTCGATAGTGAGCTTGTCGCCTTCGGCGAGCCGCATCGAAACGACGTCGGCCTTGGTGTTCTCGCCCATCACGGTGACGCAATGGGTGCGGTCGCGCAGCGCGCCCAAACCTGTGATGTGGTCGGCGTGCAAATGGGTGTCGACCGCCTTGACCAGGCGCAGGTCGAGCTCGCGGATCAATTGCAGATAGCGGTCGACCTTTTCCAGCACCGGATCGACGATCAGCGCTTCGCCGCCGGCGCGCGAGGCAAGCAGATAGGAGTAGGTGCCGGAGACGCTGTCGAACAACTGGCGGAAGATCATCGCGGGTTCCTGGCGCGGCGAGTCATATATATGTTTTAAGATATAACGTCGGCGGGCGAAGTGCCTAGAGCCGTGCAAGTATAAAAAGGCACGTTTATACTCGGCGCCGCCGTCATATTGAGCCTGCCACCGCGTGAGCGCTTCCGCATGGTCGCTTCGATCGTGCCTGCCAACACCGCGATTACCGCCTTCGTCGGCGCGGCCAGGTTTGGCCCGCTGAACGATCCCGTTCGCGTGCAAAGCTTCGGCGAATTCGAACAAAACTTCGGCGGCCTTTTGCCCGGCGACACGCTTGGTCATGCGGTGTCGCAATTCTTCGACAATGGCGGCAAGGACGCCCTGATCGTGCGGGCCGGCGCCGGCGGCATTGGCGACAACGATATTTCGGCGCCCGCGCTCGCCGGCAAACAGCAGGGCCTGTGGGCGCTCGACAAAGGCGACATGTTCAATCTGCTGTGCATTCCGCCCTTCGCCCCAGCCGGCGAAATCGGCCGGCAGACGCGCGAGGCCGCGGCAAAATATTGTGAGACGCATCGCGCGCTGTTCATTGCCGACCCGCCGGCCGCCTGGACCTCGGCGGCGGAAGCGGAAGCCGGCATCGACAGCTTCATGACGCGCACGGCCTATGCCGCAGTGTACTTTCCGAAGCTGCGCGTGCTCGATCCGCTGCAAAAAGGAGCGGTTGCCGAGTTCGCGCCGTGCGGGGCGGTCGCCGGCATCATGGCGCGCACCGACGCGGCACAGGGCGTCTGGAGGCCGCCCGCCGGATCGACCGCGGTGCTCAAAGGCGTCGATGGGCTTGCCGTCGCCTTGACCGACGCCGAGATGCAGACGCTCAATCCCCTGGGCATCAATTGTCTGCGCGACTTGCCGGGCTACGGCCGCACCGTGTGGGGCGCGCGCACCTTGAGCGACGACCCGGATGACCGCTATGTCCAGGTGCGCCGGCTGGCTTCGTTTATTGAAGAAAGTATTTCCTACGGCATAAAATGGGCGGCGTTCGAGCCGAATGGCGAACCGTTGTGGGCGGAGCTTCGCGCGAGCGTCGGCGGGTTTCTGAATAATCTTTATAGCGACCGCGCGCTGGTCGGCACGACAGCGGACGACGCCTATTTCGTCCGATGCGACGCGACGACCACGACGCAGAGCGATATCGATCGCGGCGTCGTCAATATCGAGGTCGGCTTTGCGCCAATCCGGTCCGCGGAGTTCGTCATCCTCACGATCGGCCAGATGGTGGGGCAGGCGGCGGGCTGAGGCTCCCGGTTGCGCGGGCGCTGCGTATTCTGTCATCGCGGCATGCTCCGCCGTTCTCGCGGCGCGAATGCGCCCGAGGTCTGGGAAGTTTCCCCCGCCTGAAAAGGCGAGGGGGACGGCGCGCCAAAAAGCGCGGCAGTCCTTATGTGCGCACCTTCTTGCGAAGGTGCGGCGCCTCTCGGCGCGCCGTCTCGGCGTCTTTGCGGCGCCGGGCCGCGCTTTCTGACGGTCCGTTCGTCCGCCGTCGGCGCTTCGCGCGCGGCCCCTTTTGGGCAGCCGCACCGTCGCGCCTCGGGCGAGCCGAATGGCCCGCCGTCAGCGAGCTCCTCGCAGGGGGTCGTAGTGCCCCCGGGCGGAG
>DASUGZ010000223.1:0-6273 GCA_036273755.1 Pseudolabrys sp. | reverse complement strand
CGCCATGTCGGCGCGGTGGCCGAGCATCTGGTCAAGGACCTCAAGGCCGCGGGCATGACCGGGATTCATGTTGAGGGCCTGCGCCAGGGCGACTGGGTGCTGATCGACGCCGGCGACGTGATCGTCCACATATTCCGGCCGGACGTGCGGGAATTCTACGACCTGGAAAAGATGTGGAAGGGCGGCACGCGCCGCGCAAACTGATACACTCCGCGGCACATGCGCATCATCGTTGCCGCTGTGGGCCGCCTGAAGAAGGGCCCGGAAACCGAGCTTGCCGAGCGCTACGCCAAGCGCGCCTCGCAGACCGGGCGCGGCGTCGGGCTGCGCGATATCGACGTCATCGAAATCCGCGAAAGTCGCGCCGACGAGGTCCAAAAGCGCATGCTCGAGGAGTCGATCGCGCTCGCCAATGTCATCCCGGAGCGGGCAGTGGTCGTCTTGCTCGACGCCCAGGGCGAGAACCTCGACAGCGCGAGCCTCGCCGCGCGCCTGGCGCAATGGCGCGCCGATGACCGTCCCGCAGCTGTGTTCATGATCGGCGGGGCCGATGGCCTCGCCCCCACTTTGCGCGCCAAGGCCGAACTGCGGCTTGCCTTCGGGGCGGCAACCTGGCCCCATCAAATGGTGCGCATTATGCTTCTGGAGCAGCTTTATCGGGCCACAACGATCCTCGCCGGCCATCCATATCATCGGGCGTAGCCGCCGCACATCGGTCTTAATCCACCTGCAAAAGACCGGCCGGAACATTGGCCTTGCCGTGTCAACCTGCGGGCGTAACGTGGCTGCAATGATTTGCTTCGGGGGATTTGAACCACGCTCGGCACTTGTCGCGGCGCTTGCGCTCGGGGTACCGGTCGTTGCGACCGCGGCGGCGCAAGAACAGCCGATTCAGGTCGCGCAAACCGGCAAAGACGACAAGGCGGAAAAGCTCGATGCGCTGAAGCAGCGCGACGAAGCGCTCAAGGCGGCGCGCGACGCGCGCAGCAAGTCGATCGAAACCGAAGCGACGCTCAAGCGCGAGATCGAGCAGATCGGCGCCGACCGGCGCAAGCTCAATCAGGATTTGATCGACACCGCCACCCGCATCCGCAATGTCGAGGCGCAGGTGACGGCGACCGAAGCTCGGCTCAAGCCGCTCGACGAGAAGGACGCGGCCATCCGCAAGTCGCTCGACGGACGCCGCGCGGTGATCGGCGAAGTGCTGGCCGCGCTGCAGCGCATCGGCCACCGTCCGCCACCGGCCTTGATTGCGAGCCCGGAGGACGCGCTACAGTCGGTGCGCACCGCCATGGTGCTCGGAGCGGTGCTGCCGGAGATGCGGCATGAAGTCGAAGCGCTCGCCAACGACCTGACCGCGCTGCTCACGGTGCGCAAACAGATCACAGCCGAGCGCGACAAACTGAAAGCGGACGTCGCCTCCCTTGGCAACGAGCGCAAACGCATGACCGCGCTGATCGACGAACGGCAGAAACAGCAGGCCGAGCGCGAGAAGGCGCTCGAAGCCGAACGAGCGCGCGCGTCCGAATTGGCGCGCCAGGTCGACAATCTCAAAGATTTGATCGTCAAGCTCGAGCAGGGTCTCGATCCGGCGACCCGCGCCGCCCGCGAGGCTGCGCGCAGCGATCCGCGGCCGGCGATGGTGGTGTTGCACGATCCGGGCCGGCTCGCCCCGGCGGCCGCCTTTGCATCGTTGCGGGGACGAGTTCCAATTCCGGTTAATGGCATCAAATTAACGGAATTCGGCGCTCCCGACGGCACCGGCGGGGCGGAAAAAGGCGTTTCCATCGCAACCCGCGCCGGCGCGCAGGTCACAGCGCCGGCTGACGGCTGGGTCGTCTATGCCGGCCCGTTTCGCTCCTACGGGCAACTCTTGATCCTCAATGCCGGCAACGGGTATCATATCTTGCTCGCTGGGATGGAACGGATATCAGTAGATCTCGGACAGTTCGTGCTGACCGGAGAACCCGTTGCGGTGATGGGAAATAGCTCCCATATCGCGGCAATTCTGGCGACAGGCTCCAGCCAACCGGTTCTCTACATCGAGTTTCGTAAAGACGGGACCCCCGTCGATCCTGGCCCATGGTGGGCCGCTGGCGAAGGTGAAAAGGCTCGCGGATGATGCGCAAGACAACCCTCATACTCCTCGGCGCGGCGACTGGAGCGGCAATGACGCTGCTCGCGACTCAGCCGCATATGATCTTTGTCGGGTCGACGGCCAAAGCGGCTGCCGCGGACACTTATCGGCAGCTCAATCTGTTCGGAGACGTGTTCGAACGCGTGCGCGCCGACTACGTCGAGAAGCCGGACGACTCGAAGCTGATCGAGACCGCAATCAACGGCATGCTTGCCGGACTCGACCCGCATTCGAGCTACATGGACCCGAAGAGCTTCCGCGACATGCAGGTGCAGACCCGCGGCGAATTCGGCGGCCTCGGCATCGAGGTCACCATGGAAGACGGCCTGATCAAAGTGGTGGCGCCGATCGACGAAACGCCAGCCGCCAAGGCCGGCATCCTCGCCAACGACATCATTACTCAGCTCGACGGCGAACAGGTACAGGGTCTTACCTTGAACCAGGCGGTCGAGAAGATGCGCGGCCCGGTGAACACCAAGATCAAGCTCACCGTCATGCGCAAGGGCAATGACAAGCCGATCGAAGTCACCATCACGCGCGACATCATCCGCGTGCGCTCGGTGCGCTCGCAGGTGGAAGGCGACGATATCGGCTACATCCGACTCAGCCAATTCAACGAGCAGACTACCGACGGGTTGAAGAAGGCGATCGCCGACATCACCGCGAAGATCTCAAACGACAAGCTCAAGGGTTACATCCTCGACTTGCGCAACAACCCGGGCGGCCTGCTCGACCAGGCGATCTCGGTGTCGGACGCGTTTCTGGAAAAGGGCGAGATCGTTTCGACCCGCGGCCGCAATCCGGAAGAGACCCAGCGTTTCAATGCGCGGGCGGGCGACCTGACCAACCACAAACCGGTGATCGTGCTGATCAACGGTGGCTCAGCCTCGGCCTCAGAAATCGTCGCCGGTGCCCTGCAAGACCACAGGCGGGTCACCGTGATCGGCACACGCTCGTTCGGCAAGGGCTCGGTGCAAACTATCATCCCGCTCGGCTCCGGCAACGGCGCACTGCGGCTGACCACCGCGCGCTACTTCACCCCCTCCGGCCGTTCGATCCAAGCCAAGGGCATTGTGCCGGACATCGAGGTGCTGCAAGACGTGCCGCCGGAAATTCAGGCGAAGTCGGACACCAGCACCAAGGGCGAAGCTTCGTTGCGCGGCCACCTCAAGGGCGACGCCGGCAAGGAGCAGACCGGTTCGCAGGCCTATGTCCCGCCGGATCCGAAGAATGACAAGGCGCTGATCATGGCGCAGGACCTGTTGCGTGGAACCGTGGTCAATTCGGCGTTCCCGCCGAACCCCAAAACCCCGGTCCCCAACTAGGCGCCGGGCACCCGCCAAAGCGGAACGACGGGGCGGCCGATGGCCGCCCCGTTGCTTTGTGGCAGACCCGTGAAAATCGTCGCGTGCTAGACTCCCGTGATGATTCGCGAGGATTTGGGCTTTGCCGGCGGATGACCTGAACGCCCCCCTCGGCCAAGACAAGCGCAAGCGGCCATCGAAGCTGCCGGCGGTCGGCCCGCAATTGGTGGCCGGCGCGCTCGGACTTGCCGGCATTGCCGCGGTGACCTGGGCGGTTGCCGTCAAAGATCCGCTGGGCGGCGAACCGATTGCGGTCGTTCCTGCCGGTCCGCTCGCCAAGACCGCCGAGAAACCGCCCGTCGAGGGTCAGAAACAAGCCCAGCATAGTGAATCGGCTTCCGCCGCCGCACCGGCGGTAAAAGTCGTGATCCCGCCTCCAGCCCCACCGCCGGGCAGCAAAACCATCACCATCATCGACGGCTCGAGCGGCAAACATCAGGACGTGGTCCTCCCCGGCAAAGCGGATGAGGCCGCGCAAAAGCCGGCGGGCGACCGAACGAATGTCGAGGCGACGCGGCATGGCGCGATCCCGAAAGCCGCGGCGGACGGCGCGCGGCCATTGCGCGCCTTTGCCCATCCGCGCCAGTTGCCACCGGACAAAGCCAACGCACCGCGCATCGCCATCATCGTCGGCGGTCTCGGCATCAGCACGACGGGCACGGCCGACGCGCTGTCGAAACTGCCAGCGCCGGTGACGTTGGCGATCGCGCCTTACGGCAACAGTCTCGACAAACTGGTCGAGCGCGCGAGTACAGCCAAGCACGAGGTGCTGCTGCAGTCGCCGATGGAGCCGTTCGATTATCCCGACAACGATCCAGGGCCGGAGACCCTGCTGACCTCGCTGACCGCGGCCCAGAACATCGACCGGCTGCACTGGCAGATGAGCCGCATGCAGGGTTACGTCGGCATCGTCAGCTACATGGGCGCGCGCTTCACGTCGTCGGAGCCGTCGTTGGCGCCGGTGCTGCGCGAAACCGCCAAGCGCGGGCTGATCTATGTCGATGACGGCGCTTCGTCGCGCAGCATTGCCGGCCAGTTGGCCGCCAGCCAAAACTTTCCTTTCGCCAGGACCGATGTCGTCATCGACACCGTGCCGACGCCGGTCGAGATCGACCGCGCGCTGGCGCGGCTCGAACTGGTGGCGCGCGAACACGGCAGCGCGGTCGGCCTCGCCACGGCGCTGCCGGCCACTATCACGCGCATCGCCGAATGGGCAAAATCGGTGGAGGCGCGCGGCTTTGTGCTGGTTCCGATCACCATGGTGGCGATGAAGGAAAAGTCGTCATAGTGTCATTCGAGGGCGCGAGAAGCGCTATCGGAATGACGGAGTACCGATGCCCCCCTTTGAATCGCTACCCTATCGCCCATGCGCCGGCATGATGGTGCTTAACCGCGTCGGGCAGGCGTTCATCGGCCGCCGCAGCAGCGGGCCCGAACACATCGACATGGTGCATGATTGGCAGATGCCGCAGGGCGGCATCGACGAGAACGAAGACCCGTACAAGGCCGCGCTACGCGAGCTCTACGAGGAAACCAATATCCGCTCGGTGGAGAAGCTCGGTCAAATCGCCGACTGGCTCGTCTACGACATCCCGCGCGACGTCGTCGGCCATGCTTGGGGCGGCAAATATCGCGGACAGAAACAGAAATGGTACGCGCTGCGCTTTACCGGCGACGAGACCGAGATCGACGTCGTCAATCCTGGCGGCGGCCACGACCCGGAATTTATCGAATGGCGCTGGGCGGCGATGGATGAACTGCCCGACCTGGTCGTGCCGTTCAAGCGGCGGACCTACGAACGGGTGGTGAAGGAATTCGGCAAATTTGCGCGCTAGCGCGTGATCCCGAAAAGTGGGTGCCGGTTTTCGGACAAGATCATGCGCAAAAATGTACGCTAGTGCATCGCTGTGCCGGTGAGGTGCCGGTCGACGGTCTTGTAATGATCGAGCCGCGCGATGAGCCTGTCGAGTTCGGAGCCGGGTTCGGTTTTCTCGATGCGGCTTTCCAGTTCACCGATGCGGTTCGTGATCATGCTGCGGTCGATGTCCTCGACTGCTTCCGCCACGTCGGCGAGCACGGTGAGCCCTTGCGCCGATACTTCGGCGAAACCGCCAAGCACGACGATCCTCTGCTCGCCGCTCGAGCCGCGCACGGTCAGGATTCCGGGCCGCAGCGTGGCGACCATGGGCGCGTGCCCTGCCAGCACGCCGAAATCGCCTTCGGCGCCTGGCACGTCCACCTGCTCGACCTCGCCCGAGAACAAAAGCTTTTCCGGCGAAACCAGATCGAATTGGAAAGCCGCCATTTTATCAGCCTTTGTTTCTGCCCATCGCGAAGCCGAGCGCGAGGCCGATGACGCCGCCGATCGCCGTGATGATGGCGATATGCTGGATTTGGCTCGAGGTCAGCGGCCCGCTGCCGTGCGCGACCTGATTGCCCTTCACTTCGATATTCAGCGGCCCGAGCTTGATTTCTGCCGATTCCGGCCGCGTCACATAGCCGGCGAAGGCGCCGATCAGCAGCCCGACAATCAGAAATACGAGAAGGCCCGAGCGCGCTTGCATCGAACTATGCAGCCTCCGCCGCGAGCTTCTTGCCCTTCTCGACCGCCTCTTCGATGGTGCCTACCATGTAGAAGGCGGCCTCCGGCAGATGGTCGTACTTGCCGTCGCACAATCCCTTGAAGCCCTTGATGGTGTCGGCGAGGTCGACCAGCTTGCCCGGCGAGCCGGTGAACACCTCGGCGACGTGGAACGGCTGCGACAGGAAGCG
>DASUGZ010000222.1:0-10581 GCA_036273755.1 Pseudolabrys sp. | reverse complement strand
GGACGGCGTTCCAGTGGTCATCACTAGCCTCCATGGGCTATGGTCACGTCCCACAATCGCTCGTTTTTAAGCGGGGGCCGGAGCGTCGGTTGAGTGAGGGTATTGAGAGTCGAGGTATGATAACCGACGAGGCGTCGCCGCTCACGTGGGAACTTGATCAGCCCGGCCGCGAAAACGATCTGATGCGGATGCTGGCGTCGCTGGTGACGGCGTCCCATGAATTCATCGGCGTCGCCGATCTCGAAGGTAACGCGCTATTCGTCAACGACGCTGGCTGCAAGCTTGTGGGCTTGCGCGATCTACAGGCCGTGCGTTCGACAAAAATCGTCGATTACTTCGCGGCAGAGGACCAAACGCGGATTCTCCAGGAGGTGCTGCCGGCCGTGCGTCAAACCGGCTTCTGGGAAGGCGAACTCAGGTTTCGCAATTTCGCGACGGGCGCGCTGGTGCCGGTGCAATACAATATCTTTCCGATTCGCGACGCATCCGGGGTCATCACCGCATACGGAACGGTGACGCGCAACCTGACCGAAACGAAGCAAAAGGAGCTTCAGTTGAGCTCGCTGGCGTCGATTGTGGAGTCCAGCGACGACGCCATCGTCAGCAAGAATCTCGACGGCATCATCATGAGCTGGAACAGAGGCGCCGAGCGTATCTTCGGCTACACCGCCACAGAGGCCGTCGGGCAATCGATCACCATCTTGATTCCGGAAGACCGGCAAAGCGAAGAGGTTGAAATTCTCAACCGCATCAGGCGGGGCGAGCGCATCGATCACTTCGAAACCATCCGGCAGCGCAAGCACGGCAGCCTCGTCGTCGTCTCGCTGACGGTGTCGCCGGTCAAGAACGCCGAGGGCAAGATCGTCGGCGCCTCGAAGATCGCGCGCGACGTCACCGAGCAGAAGCGCAACCAGGAGCAGATCACCACGCTGGCGCGCGAAGCCGAGCATCGCAGCAAGAATCTGCTGGCGAGCGTGCAGGCGATCGTCAATCTTTCGCGCGCCGACACGCTCGACGGGTTGAAGGTGGCCATCGAAGGCCGCATCCGTGCGCTGGCGAACGTCCATTCGCTGTTTGTTGCGACGCGGTGGGTCGGCGCCGAACTGTCCGCCATCGCGACCCAGGAGCTCGCGCCTTATTTCGCGGGCGACCGCAAGCGCGTGCGCATCGACGGCGCAGCGACCTTGCTGGAGCCACCCGCCGCCCAAGCCGTCGCCGTCACGCTGCACGAACTGGCGACCAACGCCGCCAAATACGGAGCACTGTCCAATGCCGGCGGGCATATCGCGCTGACCTGGCGGCACGGCGACAATGGCCAGCTCACGCTGCGCTGGGTCGAGACCGGCGGTCCGCCGGTCGGCAAGCCGACCCGCAAGGGCTTTGGCAGCCGGGTCATCGAGCAGATGATCAGGCAACTGCCGGGCCAGGCGCAGTTCGACTGGCGTCCGGACGGGCTGGTTTGCGACATCAGCTTTCGGGCCTGACGCCCGCTATTCGCCGCCGAGCACCAGATCGTCGCGGTGGATCATCTCGGCGCGGCCGGTGAAGCCGAGGATCAACGGGATGTCCGCCGACGAGCGGCCTTTGATCTTGTCGGCGTCCGCGGCATCGAAGGCGACCAGCCCGCGGCCGACCTCGGCGCCGTCCGGCCCGCGCACCAGCACGGCGTCGCCGCGCTCGAAGCCACCCTCGATCTTGATAACGCCCGCCGGCAACAGGCTCTTGCCGGAGCGCAGCGCACGCACCGCGCCGGCGTCGATGACGAGCGCGCCGCGCGGTTCCAAGGACCCTGCGATCCATTTCTTGCGCGCGGTCACCGGATTGGCCGGCGTCAGGAACCAGGTGCAGGCCGCGCCGTCGGCAATGGCCTTGAGCGGATGCGCGACATGGCCCGAGGCGATGATCATGTGCGTGCCGGCGGTGGTGGCGATCTTGCCGGCCTCGATCTTGGTCAGCATGCCGCCGCGCGCCGTCTCCGATTCCGAGACGCCCGCCATCGCTTCGATCTCCGGCGAAATGCGCGGCACCACCGGCACGCGCTTGGCGCCGGCCTGCGACGGCGGCTTGTCGTAGAGCCCGTCGATGTCGGACAGCAGCACCAGCAGGTCGGCACTCATCATGGTGGCGACGCGGGCGGCGAGCCGGTCGTTGTCGCCGTAGCGGATTTCGGAGGTGGCGACCGTATCGTTCTCGTTGATCACCGGCACCGAGCGCCACTCGATGAGCTTGGCGATGGTCGAGCGCGCGTTGAGATAGCGTCGGCGCTCTTCGGTATCCTGCAAAGTGACAAGCACCTGGCCGGTGGTGACCGCATGCAGCCCGAGCGCCTCCGACCAAGCGCGCGCCAGCGCGATCTGCCCGACGGCGGCGGCGGCCTGCGCCTCTTCGAGCTTGAGCGCGCCTGCCGCGAGCTTGAGCACGGCGCGGCCGAGCGCGATGGCTCCGGAGGAGACCACGATGACGTCTTTGCCTTGCCCGTGCAGGGCGGCGATGTCGGCGGCCAGGCCGGCCAGCCACTCGTGGTTCAGCGCGCCGGCCTCGGCGTCGACCAGAAGCGACGAGCCGACCTTCACCACGATGTGGCGGAAGTCCTTGAGGGCAGGCGTTTTGACAGCGGCTTTCGGCATGGCACGGCGTTTCTATTGGCGGGCGCTGTGTAGCATGACGATATTGCTCCGTCATGCGGGCGCCGCCCTTGTCTTCTTAATCGTTGTTGGCGACGCTTGGGCCAGCTGAGCCGCCGCAGGGGCCACGGGACATGAAGCTGCAACATCTTCGAGCAATCGCCGCACCGTGGCTGTTGCCGGCGGCGACCGTTGCGTTGGCGCTGGCTATTTTCGTCGCCGACACCGTCGCCGATCTGGAGATCGCGTTCCCGGCTTTCTACACCATCGTGGTGTTGATGTCGGTGCGCTTCTGCAAGCCGCGCGGCATCGTCGCCGTCGGCGCCGGCTGCGTCGCCTTGACGCTGCTCAGCGATCTGGCAACCGCGGCGAGCGGAGAGACCGGCATCGGCGTCGTCAACACGACGATCAGCATCCTGGCGATCGCCACCACGACCTATCTCTCGGTCAGGAGCGAATCGGAAAAGGCCGCAGCTTACGAAGCGCGCTTACAGCTCGCGCATGTCAGCCGCGTCACCACGCTGGGCGAGCTCACCGCCTCGATCGCGCACGAGGTCAATCAACCGCTTGCCGCGGTCATTACCAACGGCAATGCCTGCGTGCGCTGGCTGGCCGCCGATCCGCCCGATCTCGGCGAAGCGCGCGCGGCGATTGCCCGTCTGGTCAAGGATGCCAACCGCGCGAGCGAGATCATCGCCCAGGTGCGCGCCCTCACCAGGAGCTCGCCGCCACAGCAGGAGAGATTGGCGGTCAACGACATTGTCCTTGCCACGCTCAGTCTGATCGACAGCGAAATTCTGCAGAATCACGTGTCGCTGCGCACCGAACTGGCCGACGACGTTCCGCGCGTACAGGGCGACCGCGTGCAGCTGCAGCAGGTTATCCTCAACCTGATGCTCAACGCGATCGAGGCCATGAGCCGGGTTCCCGAGGGGCCGCGGCTTTTGACCGTCGGTTCCGCCCGCCATGACCGCGTCGGCGCGCTGGTCGCCGTTCAAGACACTGGGGCTGGGCTCGCGCCCGAAAACCTCGACCGCATCTTCAACGCCTTCTATACTACCAAGCCGGACGGCATGGGCATGGGCCTTGCGATCAGCCGCTCGATCGTCGAAGCTCATGGCGGACGGATCTGGGCGATGGCCGGTGCACCGCGCGGGGCGGTGTTTCAGTTCAGTTTGCCGGGGGGCGCGTAGTCGTGAGTGAGACACCGGTCATATACGTCATCGACGACAATCCCGCGCTGCGAGAAGCGCTCGACGGTCTTATTCGTTCGGTTCACCTCAGCGTGCGCACGTTTGGCTCGACCGAAGAATTCCTGCGTTTCAAGCGCCCCGACGCGCCGGGCTGTCTGGTGCTCGATGTCCGCTTGCCGGGGCTGAGCGGGCTCGACTTTCAGCGCGAGATGGAAAAACTCGACATCGACCTTCCGGTCATCTTCATCACCGGCCACGGCGACGTGCCGATGTCGGTCCGCGCACTCAAGGCCGGCGCCATCGAATTCCTGCCCAAGCCGTTCCGTGACCAGGACCTGCTCGACGCCATCTACGTGGGTATCGAAGGCGACCGCGCGCGGCGCCGAAGCTCGGCGGTGATCGAGGCGTTGCGCGGGCACTTCGATAGGCTCACCTCGCGCGAGCGGCAGATCATGCTCAAGGTCACCAGCGGCCGGCCGAACAAGCAAATCGCCGCCGAGCTCAAACTCAGCGAGGTCACCGTCAAGGTGCATCGCCGCCACGTCATGCGCAAAATGAAGGCGCGGTCGCTGGCCGACCTCGTGCGCATGGCTGACAAGCTTGCCGACGGCGCCGAGACGGCGTAGCCGCCGATAATTCTCGTACGATCGCGGCGGCAATTCTCCTTATTGCAATGACCGCCGCCTCGGCTTTATCTACACCGCTTGCCCGCATCGGGCCGGAAACCGTGGGATGTCGATCAAATCATCGATAGCCGTTGTCGAGGACGACGAATCCGTTCGCGAGGCCACCATCGGCCTGCTGCGGTCGCATGGCTTCATCGTCAAGGGCTTCGCCTCGGCCGACGATTTCCTCAAGTCCAACCGCATCCGCATCACGTCTTGCCTGATTGCCGACGTGCAGATGCCGAACATGAGTGGGCTCGCCCTGTACGGACATCTCGTCGCGGTCGGTATGCCGATCCCGACCATCCTGATCACGGCCTATCCTGACGAGAGCGGTCGCGCCCGCGCGCTCAACGCAGGCGTAACCGGCTATCTGCCGAAGCCGTTCAGCGAAAAAGATTTGCTGGATTGCATCGCCGCCGCCGCGAAGCACGGCGTCACGCTGGCCCCGACCCGGCGTTAGCGCCACGGCCACTGCGATTCCATGTCGTTTCCGCAAACGCCGGCGCGCGCGACAGATGTTCGCGCGATTCGAATCGAATTACCCGATTACCGGAAAGGCGTAGACGACCGACACCACAGTGTAATCGCCCACCGCGCTCAATTCGTGAACAATCTCCGTAACGACAAGAAGCGGCAAAACTAAGGGGAGATTGGACAATGGGCGGGACGTTACGGCGCGCGCGCTGGTATTCGGGGGCGGCGTTTTCGGTTTTCTTGTTGGTCATCGGGACGAGCGGCTCGGCCAACGCCCAGGCGGCTTCCGAAGCGCAGGTCAAGGCGCTGCAGGCGCAGGTCGAGGCGCTGATGGCCACCGTCAAGGAATTGAAGGAGGCGCAGTCGCACACCGCCGCCGACGTCAAGGCGGCGAAGAAGCAGGCGAAGGAAGCCGACGCCAATTCGGCGCAAGCCAAGGCGACAGCGGAAGAGGCCCACAAGCGCAATAAGCAGCCGGTCAAGACCGGATGGCTTGACGAGCACGGCCACTATTTCCTCGAACGCAAGCCGGGCAAGACCCTCACATTCTACACGCCGGGCGGCGAGATCACGGCCTACGGCCAGTTCGACGTTTCGCTCGACGCCGCGACCAAGAACGCCAAGAGCGGACCGGTCGCTCCCGACGGCAGCACGCCGGTCGGCAATTTCGGCTGGATGCCCGACATCTCGACCAATATCTCGTACCTCGGCGTGCGCGGCTTCCAGCGCATCCCGCATCAAACGTTCAACTTCGTCTATCAGTTCGAAGCCGGCATCGACATTTCCGCGGCGCCCGGCACCAAACAGTCGAACAGCAACTTCAGCAACCAGGTCAACGGCGCGCTGTTCAGCCGCAACAGCTATATCGGCTTTGCCTCGCCGGAATGGGGCGCCATCAAGGTCGGCAAAACCGACGCGCCGTACAAGAATTCGACGGCGCGGTTCAACCCGTTCTCCGGCATGTGGGGCGACTACGGCGTCGTCATGGGCAACTCGGGCGGCGACAACCGCGTCGAGTTCGGCACGCGCGTGACCCACGCCATCTGGTACGAATCGCCGAAATGGAACGGCTTCCAGTTCAACGTTCTGTTCTCGCCGGGCCAGAACCGCGCCGACGACAGCAGCAATCTCGCTTCAGGCGAAGGCGATTGCACCGGCAACAACGACCCGAACAGCGGCGCCAATCCGCTGGCAAACTGCAGCGATGGCGCGTTCAGCAATGCCGTCAGCGCCAATCTAAGCTACACGAATGGCCCGTTCTACGCGACCGCCGCCTACGAATTCCACCAGAACGTCAATCGGTCGAGCGACATTGCAGGGGCGTACGCGGGTGGCCCATTTGCGCCAGCGACCACTCCCTTCACCTGCAATGACATCACGAGCCCTCTTGGCCAGCAACTGTGCAACAACGACACCGCGAACGAAGACGCCATGAAGATCGGCCTCATGTACATGTTTCCGACCAAGACCACGGTCGGCGTCATCGGCGAACGGCTGCATCGCTACGTTTCATCGGATCTGGAGTTCCAGAACGAGCGGTCGCGATATGGCACCTGGCTGGTCGTCAGCCAGGAAATCAACCCTGCCGACAGCATCCATTTCGGCTGGGCGCACGCGTTCCGCTCGCAAGGCAATCCGGGCCAGCACAACGACACCACCGGCGTTCTTGCCGACGGCACGCCGTTCGGCGGCCCGAACGACAACGCCGCGGACATGCTGACGTTCGCCTATAAGCACAAATATTCGGAAAACCTGATGTGGTACACGAATATCGCCGCGACCTTTAACGGGCCGGACGCGCACTACGATCTCGGCGCCGGCGGCCGTTCGGTCACCACCGATTGCCACGACGCCAACGCGGCGCCGGGCGGCATCAACGCCAACCCGCACTGCTGGACCGGCACCACGATCGTCGGTGTCTCGACCGGCGTGAAGTGGAATTTCTGAGCGCGACGCGCGGCGTCACGCCGGCTTGAGCCTTTCAAGCCGGCGTGCGCTCGCCGTATTCACCGCACCGTCCGGCACGCGGCCGGCGAGCAACGCCTCGACCTGCCGCACGGTGTCGAAGGCCTGGTGCTCGGCGGCGTCAGGCGTCAGGCCCGCGATATGCGGCGTGGCGATGACGTCGGGGCGGCGCGCCAATGCAGGCGTCGGCATCTGGTCCTGGGCGCGGCCGACATCCATCGCCGCGCCGGCGATGCGTTTGGCGTCGAGCGCTTCGGCGAGCGCGGCCTCGTCGACCAGATTGCCGCGCGACAGGTTGATGAAAAAAGCCGAGGGCTTCATCGCGGAAAAGGCCGCGGCGTTCATCAGGTTCTCGGTCGCCTCGTTGGCGATGGCGAGGCAGATGACGAAATCCGATTTGGCCAACAGCTCGGGCAGGGCAACCTGTGTCATCCCCGGCGCGCTGACTTTCTTGTACGGATCTGAGATCAACACGGTCATGCCGAGCGCGACGCACAGCGGCGCCAGATATTCGCCGATCACGCCATAGCCGATGATACCCACGGTCGCGCCTTTGAGCTGGCGGCCCATGCGCGCCGGCGGCACGCGGCCGGCGTGATATTCGGAGGCGGCCTCGGTGACGAAGCGACCGCAATCGACCATGAAGCCGATCGCCATCTCAGCCACAGAGGGGATGAAGCCTGGCGTCGCCTGCGTCACCAGGATGCCTTGCGCGCTGGCGGCAGCGACGTCGATGTTGCGGATGTCGACCGCGACGCGCAGGAAGGCGACGACATCCGGCGCGTCAGCGAAAAATTCCGCCGGACCGGGCGTCTGCCGGTCGGAGACGACGATCGCGCAGCCGCGCGCGGCTTGCGCCAATGCGCGCGCGTCGAGCACGCGGCCGGTCTCGTTGAGACGCACCGGCGCCAGCTTGCGCAGCGCGGCGAGCGCGCGCTCGCCGTAGTAATTCGCCAGCATATCCGGGATGTGGGTGAGAAGGATCGTCGGCACGGCGCGAGGCTACACCGGCGGCGTCCTTAAGGGGAGAGCGGTCTAACGCTCCGATAGCTGGATGTGGCGATGCTTGGGCTTGGGCGCCGCGGCCTTTGCGTCGCGCTCCTTGGCGCCCCGCTCTTTGGCATCGCGCTCTTTATGCTTGGCCGGCTTCGCCTCTTCCTTGGCCTCGCCCTTCGCCGCAACCGCGGCGACGTTTTTATCCTTGCCGGCGCGCTTCACCGCATCGCCGCCGGCGACGTGCTTGTGATCCCCGGCATGGGCGCGGGCGATGAGCATGTCGTTGCCGTGCGGCGGCGGCGCCTTGCGCGCGTCGGGGAGCGGCATCGGGATGCGGTCGGGCCCGTCCCAGGCGAGCAGGCCGGCGGCTTGCTGGCAGGGCGCGTGCCGCGGCAGCTTGATCGCCGGGCTGCCGCGCTCGGCCGCCGTCCAACCCTCGGCCGGCCGGCCGGTGATGATCTTGACGTAATCTTTGGTTTCCTGCGGCAGCTTGGTTTTCTTGGCGAGCCAGGCCGAGATGCGTCCCGGTCCGGCATTGTAGGCGGCGGCGGCAAGCCCGAGATTGCCGAAGCGTTGCGCCAGGTCGCGCAGCAGGCTGGCGGCGGCCGAGATCGCCTGCACGGGATCGTATGGATTGTCGAGGCCGCGGTCGGCGGCGGTCTCCGGCATGAACTGCGCGACGCCTTCGGCGCCGGCGGGGCTGACGGTGCCGGGGCGGAAGCCGCTTTCCTGGTACAGCAGGCGGATGAAGAACGGCGCCGGCAGATTGTTGCTCTGCGCGGCCTGCGTCAGGGTGTTGCACACCTCCTCGCGCGAGCGCGGCACGATCGGCTTGACGATCGGCTTGAGCGGCTTCGGGCTTGGCGGCACTGGCTCGGCGATCGGATCGGGAATCTCATATTGGTCGGTGTAGCCGGAGGTCGCGCGCGCCGCCGCGGCTTGCGCCTGCGCGTCCGCCGTCGCGAGCGGGGCCGCGATATCGGCATCGGCGCGTGCGATGCTCTGCACCGCCGCGTCGGGCAATTTCGCCAGCGAAATCTCGGGGCCGACCGCGCCGCCTCCGGTCAACAGACCGAGGCAGCACGCCGGCACGAACAGATGACGCATTGCGTCCGGTCCTCGAACTCGCGCGGGCCGCGCTGTGGCAGATAGACGGAAAGGAAACACCCCGTTTGTGTTCGCCTTGATTGATCCCAAATCGGGACAATTTTGCGGCTCGATCGCCGGAAAATTCGCAATCGAGGGAACCACAGGTCTCTCGCCGGGCCGTGAAGGCGGGCGTGGCAATTCGACTAAAAATCGCCGGCGCGCCAAGGGTCCGTGAATCCAAGGGTCGCGCGAATCTTGTCGGGCTGCTACGATCGCCGTTGGAACTCCGGCCGCTGCCTGGCGTTGCGTGGCGGGGATGAGTTCCAGGGCCGCGCGATGCCGCTGATTGCCTATGTCGCGATTATGGTCGTGGCGCTGTTCAGCGTCGCCCTCGAATGGGACACGCTGGTCGCGCCGTCGGATTCCGCCGTGCGCGAGATGCAGGCGGCAAATCCTCCTCCCATGCTGCCGCCGCAACTTGACACGGCGCAGCCTCCACCCGCCGCCGACCAGACGCCGCAACCGAAAGCCGCTGCTGTCGCGCCGCCTGGGGCCAATGCTGGCGCGGTGGTGAAGACCGGCGACGAGGCGCCAAAGCCCGCGGCGCCGGCATGCGACGTTGACGCCTGCAGCGCGGCCTACCGCACCTTCCGGGCGTCGGATTGCACCTATGCGCCGAGCTTGGGCGAGCGCCGCCTTTGCACCAAGGGCACGCCTCCCGTGGCGGTGGAGGCTCAGGCCACCGGCGCTGCGCCGCCCAAGTGTAATGTCGAGGCCTGCCGCGCCGCCTATTTCACCTTCAATCCGGTGGACTGCACCTACCAGCCGGCCGACGGACCGCGGCGGCTGTGCGAGAAATGACGCTTCAATAAACCACCACGCTCCTGATCGACTTGCCTTCGTGCATCAGGTCGAAGGCGTCGTTGATCTCGGTGAGCGGCATGGTGTGGGTGATTAGGTCGTCGATGTTGATCTTGCCCTCCATGTACCAGTCGACGATTTTCGGAACATCAGTGCGCCCGCGCGCGCCGCCGAAAGCGGTGCCTTTCCAGACGCGGCCGGTGACCAATTGAAACGGCCGCGTCGCGATCTCCTGGCCACTGGCCGCGACGCCGATGATGATCGACTCGCCCCAGCCGCGGTGGCAGCATTCCAGCGCCTGGCGCATCACCTGCACGTTGCCGATGCACTCGAAGGAGAAATCGGCGCCGCCGCCGGTCAGGTCGACGATCGCCTGCACCACTTTGTCTTTGCCGACCTCGTCCGGGTTGATGAAATGGGTGAGGCCGAATTTCTGCGCGATGGCGCGGCGGCCCGGGTTGAGATCGATGCCGATGATCTTGTCGGCGCCGGCCATGCGCGCGCCCTGAATGACGTTGAGCCCGATGCCGCCGAGCCCGAATACGGCGACATTGGCGCCAGGCCACACTTTGGCGGTATTGATAACCGCGCCGATGCCGGTGGTGACGCCGCAGCCGATGTAGCAGATCTTGTCGAACGGGGCGTCCTCGCGGACTTTCGCCAGCGCGATCTCCGGCAGCACCGTGAAGTTGGAAAAAGTCGAGCAGCCCA
>DASUGZ010000221.1:0-6389 GCA_036273755.1 Pseudolabrys sp. | reverse complement strand
GCCGAACAGATTGGTGCCGAACACCGCAAGGCTGATCGCGATTCCCGGGAAGATCACGAGCCATGGCGCAGTGCGGACATACTCGGCGGCCGATTCCGACAGCATCCGTCCCCAGGACGGATACGGCTCGGGAATGCCCAGGCCCAGAAACGACAGTGCGGCCTCCGTCAGGATGGTCGAGCCGAGCTGCGCCGTCATGAGCACGATCAGCGGCGCCAGCGTGTTCGGCAGCACGTGGCGCACGGCGATGCGAAATTCGCTCATGCCGACGGCGCGCGCGGCCTCGACGAAAGGCTGTTCGCGCAACGTCAGCGTGTTGGAGCGGATGACGCGCGCGGTATAGGGCACCAGCGGAATGGCAATAGCGATGATGGTGTTGTCGAGCGCGGGGCCGAGCGCCGCCGCCATCACCAGCGCCAGCACCAGAAGCGGCACCGCCTGCAGCACGTCGACAATGCGTTGAACTACCAGATCGACCCAGCCGCCGATATAGCCCGAGGCCAGACCCAGCATCACGCCGAAGACGGAGCCGAGCAGAGTCGATCCGATTCCGACCGCGAGCGAAATGCGCGCGCCGTAAACGATGCGGCTATAGATATCGCGGCCCATCTGATCGGCGCCGAGCCAATGCAGATGACTGGGCGGCAGCAACGTGATCGCCGAATTGGTCTTGATCGGATCGAACGACGTAATGAAATCGGCAAAGATCGCGGCGAATACGAACACCGCCATGATGGCAGCGCCGATCATGCCGAGCGGGTGCGAGGCGGCGTAATAGCGGATGTTCGACCACAGGCCTTCGGCGTGCGCGGTATCCGGCGCGGGCACGGGAGCGATGTCGATGCTGGCCATGCGCTGTGCCTCAGGAATACTTGATGCGCGGATCGAGCACCGCGTAAAGCAGGTCGACCAGGAAATTGATCGACACCGCCACCACCGCGATGAACATCACCAGGTTTTGCACGATCGGATAGTCGCGCCAGCGGATCGCCTCGACCAAAAAGCGGGCGACGCCGGGAATGTTGAACACCGTCTCGGTGACGATCAACCCGCCCATCAGGAAGGCGGCCTCGATGCCGATCACGGTGACCACCGGCAGCACCGCGTTGCGCAGCGCGTGGTGATAGTTGACGTTCTGGTCGGAAGCGCCCTTGGCGCGCGCGGTGCGGATGTAGTCCTGGCGCAGTACTTCCAGCATCGAGGAGCGCGTCAGCCGCATGACCAGCGCCGAGGAGCGGAAGCCCACCGCGGCCGCCGGAATACAATAGAGGCCCAGCGCCGCCCAGAACCCGCCGGGCGCGTCGGTATAGATTGGAATGGTGCCGAAATATTTTACAAAGGCCATCAGGACGAGGAGGCCGAGCCAGAAGGACGGCATCGACAGCCCGCTGAGGCTGACCACGCGCAAGGCGTAGTCGAGCTTGGAATTCTGCTTGACCGCGCTGATGACGCCGAGCGGCACGCCGAACACGATGGAAAACAGCAACGCCAGTCCGGCGAGCTTGGCGGTGATCGGAATGCGCGGCAGGATCTCGTCAAGCGCCGGCTTCTCCGACACATAGGAATAGCCCAGATCGCCGTGCGCCAAGCCGTCGATCCATTGCACGTATTGCACGGGGATCGGCTTGTCGAGGCCGAGCTCCTTTTCGAGCTTCACCTTCTCGGCGACGTCGATCATGCCGGCGGCATCGAACACGATGTCCGCGATGTTGCCGGGCACGATGCGCAGCATCGTGAAGATCAGCACGGAAATTCCGAACAGCGTCAGGAGCATCAAGAAGAAGCGCCTGATCAGGTAACTCGCCACCAAGTCCCTCCCATGGTGCGCGGAGAAGAGCGCGCCTGACCGCCCCTCACGGTCAGGCGCGCCGGGCTGGCGTTGTTATTTGTCCAGCCAAAGATCCTCGAAGCGGTAGCCGTTGTAGGCGCTGTTGTTCTCGATCGTCATGTTCTTGACGTAGGGCTTCCAGCAGGTGCCGGTGCGGGCATGGAACAGGATCGGCCGCGCGCCGTCTTCCTGGATCTTCTTGTCGATTTCCCAGACCAGCTTCTTGCGTTTGGCGAGATCGGTTTCGGCCGATTGCTGATCGAACAGCTTCTCCAACTCCTTGTTGCAGTAGTGCGTGTAGTTGCGTTCCGAGCCGCAGGAATAATTCTCGTAGAACGCCTGGTCGGGATCGTCGATGCCGTTGCCGGTCAGGTTGAGCCCGACCTGGTAGTCCTTGCGCGCGACCTTGGCGAACCACTGGCTCGATTCCACCGGGTCGAGATCGGCATCGATGTAGATGCTCTTGAGCTGATCGATCAGCACCGCCGCCGGATCACGATAGGTGGCGAGGTTGCGCGTCGACACCTTGATCTTGAGCGGCTTGTCGGCGGAATAACCGAGCTTGGTCATAATCGCGCGGGCTTCATCGCGATCCTTCTTCACGTCGCCGTAGCCGGGGATGGTCTTGAGCATGTCCGGCGGCATGCCCCAAACGCCTTCCGGCCCCGGCAGCAGCGAGCCGCCCTGATCGCCCTGGCCTTGCAGGATGATGTCGATGAAGGCCTTGCGGTCGAGCGCAAGCATCATCGCCTTGCGCAGATCGGGATTGTTGAACGGCGACGACTCGAGATTGACGATCAGGTTGGTGTTGACGTTGATCGGCTTGATTTCGCAGATCGCCGTCTTGTCCTGCGCCTTGATGTCCTTGACCAATGCCGCGGTCATCTCGGTCGGAAACGTCATGTCGACCTTGCCGGCGACGAAGGCGAGCACCGCGGTCGCGCGGTTCTTGATGATGGTGTATTCGATGCCGTCGAGATACGGCAGGCCCTTCTTCCAGTAGTCGGTGTTCTTGGTGAGCTTGATCGACTCGTTCTGCTTCATTTCGACGAACTTGAACGGCCCGGTGCCGATCGGATGCGTGCGCATTTGCGCCGCCGGTACGTGGCAGGGATAAATCGGCGAGTAGCCCGACGCCAGCATCGCCAACAGCGACGGCTGCGGCCGCTTGAGGTGGAATGTCACCTGGGTGTCGTTGTCGGCCGTCACGTCGTTGACGAACTCGTACCAGTCCTTGCGCGGATTCTTGCGGAACTTGTCCTGCGCCTTGCCTTGCAACAGGTCGAAGG
Source organism: Pseudolabrys sp. (assembly GCA_036273755.1). Classification (GTDB taxonomy): domain Bacteria; phylum Pseudomonadota; class Alphaproteobacteria; order Rhizobiales; family Xanthobacteraceae; genus Pseudolabrys. The sequence goes on along the minus strand of DASUGZ010000221.1, from coordinate 3,272 downwards.
TGCACTTCACGTCCTTGGCGGTGAACGGCTTGCCGTCGTGCCACTTGACGTCCGAGCGCAGCTTGAAGGTGAGCGCCGTGTTCGCCTGGTCCCAGGCCCAGCTGGTCGCAAGCTCTGGCACGATGTTGGCGACGCTGGTCTGCGGCTTGTGCTGATCGTAGATGACCAGATTGTTGTAGATGCCCATCGCCGGCACGTTGACCGAGAACGTCGCCTCCTCGTGGATCGACAGGCTCGGCGGCGTCTCGCGGTGGTAGATGTGCAGGATGCCGCCGGACTTCGGTTGCTGCGCCTGCGCGGTGCAAATCGAAATGCTGGCGAGAACAGCCGCCGCCAGCGCGACGTATTTCGTGTCCATTGGATCCTCCCCGGAGATGCGCGGCCACGCGGCGGTTCCACCGGCAGCCATTTTTGCTTGTTGTGACGGCAACGCTACCCGGTATGGTAGCCCCGATCAACACGGCAAAAGAGCGATGGAAATCCGCGTTTTCCGCGCGTGCCGGGCCGCTTGCCAAGGCTGCGCCAGCACCGCACGATGGCGCCCGGAAACGCCTGTTCGAGAAGAAAGCCGCAACGGCAATGGCAACCGAGAGCGATAACATCGTCGCCGAAACGGCGGCGCGGATATTCGCCGACCTTGCCGATCCGCAGACCATCAACAACGCCCGCGATGACGCGTGGAAGAACAAGCTCTGGCAGGCGCTCGCCGACGCCGGACTAACACTCGCCTGGGTGCCGGAAAATCTGGGCGGCGCCGGCGCGAGCCTGAGCGACGGCTTTTCGATCGTCGCCGCCGCCGGCCGCTACGCCCTGCCGGTTCCACTTGCCGAAACGCTGCTCGCGGGCTGGCTGCTGGCGCAAGCCGGCATCGCAGCGCCCACCGGCGCGATGACCATTGCGCCAGTCCAGCCGAACGAACCGCTCGACGTCGATGCTGACGGTGCATTGAACGGCCGCGTCCGCGCCGTTCCTTTTGCGCGCGACGCCGAACACATTGCGGCGCTCGTATCGGGCCCCAAAGGCTTGGCGGTCGCGCTTGCCGCCACCGCGGACTGCCAGCGCGGCGAGGGCCGGAATCTCGCCGGTGAATTCTCGGCCGCCGTTACTTTCGCGCGCACGCGGCCGCGCAAGCTCGCGCCGCTGCCGCCGTCCTTTGACCGGCATGCGCTGCTGTTGATGGGTGCGACGATGCGCGCGATGCAGATCGCCGGCGCGCTGGAGACGGTCCTCGCCATGAGCGTCGTCTACGCCAACGAGCGCGTCGCCTTCGAGCGCAAGATCGGCAAATTCCAGGCGGTGCAGCAGAACCTTGCGCGGCTTGCCGGCGAGGCCGCCGCCGCTCTTGCCGTCTCCGGTTCGGCGGCCGACAGCATCGCACACGCCCGCGCATACGACGAAGGCGTGTTGCTGGAGGTCGCGTCCGCCAAGATTCGTTGCGCCGAGGCTGCCGCCGAGGGCGCGGCCATCGCGCATCAGGTGTTCGGCGCAATCGGCTTCACCAACGAACACATTCTGCATCGCTTCACTTTACGCATGCTGGCGTGGCGCGACGATTTCGGCAACGAAAGCTCATGGGCGGCCAAGCTCGGCGAGGACATCGCGCGCCGGGGCGCTGATGAATTCTGGCCGCTGGTGGCGTCACGATGACGACGAGTCTGCATTTCGATCAGATCCGCCTGCCGCCCGCGTGCCAGAAGTTGCGCGAGGAAGTGCGCGCCTTCATCGCCGAGGAAATCGCCGCCGGCACCTTCGTGCCCGACCGGCCCGGCCACGGCGATACGCACAACCGCGCCTTCAGCCAGCGCGTCGGCGCCAAAGGCTGGATCGGCATGACCTGGCCGAAGCAATATGGCGGCCACGAGCGCAATTTCCTCGAGCGCTACGTCGTCACCGAGGAATTCCGCGTCGCCAACGCGCCGGTGCGCCTGCATTTTGTCGCCGATCGGCAGAGCGGGCCGATCTTGCTCAAATACGCGCCGGAGCACATCAAGCGGGACATTCTGCCGCGTATTTGCCGCGGCGAATTGTGCTTCGTCATCGGCATGAGCGAGCCGAACTCCGGCTCCGATTTATTCGCCGCCAAGACCAAGGCAACCAAGGTCGACGGCGGCTGGAAGATCAACGGCAGCAAGATATGGACCAGCAACGCGCATATCGCCGACTACATGCTCGGCTTGTTCCGCACCTCGCCGGTGACCAAGGAAAATCGTCGTCACGGCCTGACGCAGTTCCTCGTCGACATGAAGTCGCCGGGCATCACGGTCAACCCGATCATCCAGATGACCGGCCAGCACGATTTCAATGAGGTCGTGTTCGACGACGCGTTTATTCCCGACGATCACGCCCTCGGAGAAATTGACGGCGCTTGGAAACAGGCCACCAGTGAGCTCGCCTACGAGCGCAGCGGGCCGGAGCGTTTTCTGGAGACGTTCTACGTCCTCAATGAATTGGTACGCGCGGTCGGCACCGATCCCGATCTGCGTAGCGCCGAAGGCCTCGGCCGCTTGGTGGCGCAACTCCATACGCTGCGGCGTATGTCGATCTCCGTCGCCGGCATGTTGCAGGCCGGCAAGGAACCGGTGGTGGAATCCTCCATCGTCAAGGACGTCGGCACCATCTGGGAGCAGCAGTTGCCCGAGCGCGTGCGTGCGCTCGCCGCGTTCCTCGAACCGGAAGCGAGCAATCGGGTAACGCTCGACGAGCAGCTCGACTTCGCGTTTAAGGTTGCGCCCAAACTCACCATCCAGGGCGGCACCACCGAGATCTTGCGTGGCATCATCGCCCGCGGACTTGGTCTGCGGTAACGGAGCGAGCGCGTGCCGGATATTTCCAAGCTGCTGTGGCCCAAGACCGTCGCCGTGGTCGGCGCTTCGTCCGATACCAAAGGCCTGCGCGGCCGCATCCTCCACACGATGCTGGCCCATCCGTTCAAGGGCACGATCTATCCCGTGAGCCGCAGCGCTGCGGAGGTGCAAGGGCTGAAGGCTTATGCATCGATCGCCGACCTGCCCGAACCGGCCGATCTGGCGATTCTGATCATCCCGGCCGAATTCATTCCCGATGAGCTGGAACGATGCGGCCGCGCCGGCGTCAAGGCCGCCGTCATTCTGTCGTCCGGCTTTGCCGAAGAGGCGGGCGGTTCTGGCGCGCGCATGCAACTCGCAATCCGCGAAATCGCGCGGCGTTACGATATGGCGGTGACCGGTCCGAATACCGAGGGCTTTGCCAATATCGCCAACGACCTGATCCCGACCTTCAGCCCGGCCATGGAA
>DASUGZ010000220.1:0-27190 GCA_036273755.1 Pseudolabrys sp. | reverse complement strand
GAGCCGGTACTCGGTGTCCTGCCAGCCGGCGGGCGGCGATGACTTGCCATGCCACGGCATGTCGAAGGCGACGACGCGGAAATTCTTGGTGATGCGCCCATCGTTCATCAGCCCGCGATATTGCCGGGCGTCGGAGCCGGCGGTGTGCAGGCAGAGCAGGGGAATGCCCTGGCCTGCTTCCTCGACATAAAGCCGGTGCGGCTTGCCGAGCAGGTCGAGATGCAGATAGCGGCCCGCAATCGGCTCGAAACACGGGCTCATCGTACGGCTCCTTTGCGCGGCGCGGCGATCACATCCTTGAAGTAGAGCAGGTTGGCCATGAAGGGATGCAGATCGCCTTCCACCTGCATCAGTTTCTGCTTCACCAGCGCGAAGACGTCGGTGAAGCCGAGCGGCGGCAGCGGCTGCCAGAATTTCTCCCACACATCGCGCGGCGCGCGCAACGCAAAGGAATAGTCGGGCGTGATGAAAGGTCCGGGCGTTACTTTGATGACGCGGCCTTCCTGGATGCGGATCAAACTACAGGCGTCATCGATCGCGATCAGGAAGGTGGTGTCGACGAAACGGCCGCGGCGCACCAGATTGGCGTCGGCGTTGACGAGGTTGGCGATGGTATCCAGCATGCAAAGGACTCCGGGCCGCGCATGATCTCGAAAAGCAGGGACCGGTTTTCGGACAAGATCATGCGCCAATAAAGTGTGCCCAGGGTGGAATTTTGCGCTGCCCGCCGCAAGCATGCTGTGGCGTCGCCTGCTTGCGTGGCCGGGAGATCGGGGCTATCTCGAAGGTCTTGGCCTAGCTCCCTTCGTCTAGCGGCCTAGGACGTCGCCCTCTCACGGCGAAAACAGGGGTTCGAGTCCCCTAGGGAGCGCCAAATAGCCGCGCGGTCATTGACCCTCCGTTGCGTCTACCGTCAGGCCCAAAATCAGATAGCTCCACGACTTGCCGTGCGAGTCGAGATTGAGCGAGCGGTTGACGCCGCCTTCCAGCGCATCCTGCATGACGAAATTGAGGCCGTAGAGATGCGGCAGCTCGTAGCGCGCCACAGCGCCGCGGATGAGATGAGGGAAAGCCTGCTTGATGCGCTCGGCTGTGAGTGTCTTCTTGAGCAATTCATAGTCGGCGGCATCGTAGGCCCACACGTTGACATTCGAGGTGTTGCCCTTGTCGCCGGCGCGCGCATGCGCGATGTCGCGCACGATGCGGGGCGCGTTGCGGCCGGGCGCGTTCATGCGGCCAGCACGTCGAGCGTCGGCGTGACGCGCTCGCGCGCGATCAAGACCGATTTGGTCATCACGCAGGGGACAATGGCGCCGCGGAAGCCGCCGCCACCGGCCGGTCCGCAGCACAGCAGCGACTCGACCTCCCACAGCATCAGCTCGGCGTCTTCTTTCTTCGGCGAGCGCAGCGTCACGTGCAGGCGTACGTCCTGCGCGTCCGTCGCGCGCTGGCCGGCGGTGGCGAACAGCGAGCTTGCGCCGATCAGGTCGACGCGCAGATCGGCTTTGCCGCCGAGCCGCACCATGCGTTCGCGCACGATGTCGGCTGCCACCTGGCCGCGCTCCTGCGCGGCGGGACCGGCGTAGCTGACGCCGGCTTCGCCCTGGAAGCCGCCGTCGAAACCGACGGTCACTTTCAGCGTGGCGGGCCGCGTGCTGCCGGAAGCATTCGAAACTCTGACGCGATTTGTTCCGGCGGTCGCGACTTCGACTTTGCTGAAATCGGCGGTCACGTCCGGCGTCAGATAGCGCGCCGGGTCGTGCACCTCGTAAAGCAGTTGTTCCTTCACCGTCGCCGTGGTGACACAGCCGCCGGTCTTGTCGAGCTTGGTGATGATCGCGCTGCCGTCGGAGGCGACCTCGGCGATGGGGAAGCCGCATTGCGCGAGATCGGGCACGTCCTTGACGCCGGGATCGGCGAAGTAACCGCCGGTCACCTGCATGCCGCACTCCATCAAATGGCCGACCAGCGTGCCGGCGCCCATGCGCGCGGCGTCCATGGCGTCCCAGCCGAAGCGATGGGCGAGGGGGGCGAGAAACATCGATGGATCGGCCAGCCGCCCGCCGATGATGACATCGGCGCCGGCTTCGAGCGCCGGGCGGATGGCATCGGCGCCGAGATAGGCATTCATGCCGACCACCGGCGTGTCGATATCGGCCAGCGTGCCCGGCTCGTCCATGAATGGCTCGTCTTTCGGCACCCACGCGGAAACGTCGTCGCCCTCAATGCAGGCGATCTTCAGGCCGTTCAGCCCCAATTCGCGCGCGATGGCCAAAGTGCGCTCGGCCGCGGCGCGCGGATTGGCGGCGCCCATGTTGGTGATCATGACGGTGCCGGCTCTGCGGCAAGCCGGCAACAGCGCGCGCATGCGGCGTTCGAGCAGCGCATTGTAGCCGCGCTTGGGGTCGGCCATGCGGTCGCGGTGGGCGAAAGCGACGGTCCGCTCGCCGAGGCACTCCAGCACGATGGCGTCGAGCCTGCCGCGCTCGACCAGATCGACGGCGGGCTCCAGCCGGTCGGCCGAGAAACCCGCGCCGGTGCCGATACGGTAGCTCTCGCTCATAGCCTGCGCTCAATCGCCTTTGCCGGCGCCCTCGGGGAAGAACAGGTCGTTGATCGAGGCGGGCGCCTGCTTGATCGAGCCGATCTTCGCCATGAATCGCGCGGTGGCAAAAACTTTATGCGGCTCGAGCGTGAAGGCATAGTCCTTGTCGCTGATGCTGGCGACGACTTCCTCGAGCGGCGTTTTGGTGTCGTGGGTGATCTCGAGATAGAGCTTTGCGGCGGCGCGCTTGTCCTTGTTGACGGTGTCGATCGCCTCGCTGAGCGCTTCGAATACGGCTTTATAGGACTTCGGATTGCCGTCGCGGAATTTCGCGCTCGAGGTGAGCACCAACGCGGTCGCCGGCCCGCCGAGGATTTTGTAGCTGGTCGTGATCAGGTGTGCCCCCGGCGCCTTGATCTCCTGTTCGTAGAACGGCGAGGTCGAGAAGTGGGCGTTGACGCCGGCGGTGTTGTTGATGAAGGCGAGCGTCGCGTCCGGATGCGACAGCGACACCGTGAGCGGATCGAGCTTGCCGTAGTCATTTTCGCCGAATGCCTTGGCGGCGGCCATCTGCAACATGATCGCCTGGGTCGAGATCTTGACCGACGGCACGGCGATCTTGTCCTTGGCGCTGAAGTCCTTGATGCTCTTCACGTCGGGATTGCGGGTGACGAGATAGAGCGGGTAGGTGGTCAGCGCCGACATGGCCTTGATCTGACCGCCGGTCTTCGACCACAGCGTGATCAGCGACGGTGCGCCCTGGGCGGCGAAATGCAGCGCGCCGGAGATCAGGCCGTCATTCATCACGCTGGGGCCGGCGACCTTCGCCCATTTCACGGTGACGCCGGACAGTCCGAGCTTGGCGGCGTGCTTTTCGACTAGACTTTCCTTTTGCATCACCATCAACGGCAGAAAGCTCACACCGTATTGCTGGGCGATGGTGATTTCGCCGACTTCGGCACGAACGTCAGTTGCGGCGATGGCGGTCAGTGCGGTGCAAAGCGCAAAGAGTGTCTGGCGAAAACGCATGGGCCCCTCATCTTGTTCTTGGCAGACCAGCGATGAAATCAGCATTTTCGCTTCGGCGCCATCCCCGGCCTGGCGATGAAGCCATGCCCGCGGCGCATCCAGCCGCAGCGCCGCAACGCCTAGTCGTGCGCCGCGCGGCGCGATAAATCTGCGGTCATGTCCGATTCTGCCGCAGCGCCGCCTGCCGCTTTTCGCCCCTCGCTATCGGAACTGTTTCTCGCCTTTGCCGTGATGTCGGTCTCTGGCTTTGGCGGCGTGCTGCCCTGGGCCCGGCGCGTCCTGGTCGAGCGCAAGCGCTGGATGACGACCGAGGAATTCAACGAGACCTTCGCCCTCTCGCAGTTCCTGCCTGGGCCCAACGTCATCAATTTCTCGGTGGTGTTCGGCTCGCGTTTCGGCGGCGTGGCCGGTGCGGCGGTGGCGCTTGCCGGCCTGCTCGGACCGCCGCTGATCATCGTCATGATGCTGGCGATCTTGTACGAGCGCTACGGCGATATCGCCGCGCTGAGCCGGATTCTCACCGGCGTCACCGCCGCGGCCGTCGGTCTCTTGATTGCTGTTGTCGCCAAGATGGCGGCGCCCATGTTCCTCAAGCGGTGGAATTCGGCGCCGGTGTTCGCGCTGTTGGCTTTCGGAGGCGTCGCCTTGATGCACTGGCCGCTGCCTTACGTGTTCCTGGGGCTGGCGCCGTTCAGCGTGGCCTTCGCCTGGTTCAAACGATGAACCAGCACCCGCTTACCTCGCTCGCCGGCTATTTCGCGTTGCTGTCGCTGTTCGCGGTCGGCGGCGCCAATGCGGCGATCCCCGAGATGCATCGAGTCGCGGTCAATGTGATGCAATGGATGAACGACCGGCAATTCGCTGACATGTACGCGATCGCGCAGTTGGCGCCGGGACCGAACGTCGTGATCGTCGCGCTCATCGGCTACCACGTCGCCGGTTTTGCCGGTGCGGGCGTCGCCATCGCGGCGATGTGCGGTCCGACCTGCGCGCTGGCGTTCTTGGTGGCGCGCACCTGGGACCGCTTCAAAGAGGCGAGGTGGCGGGTCGCGATCCAGGCCGGCATGGTGCCGCTGTCGCTGGGGCTGATCGCGGCGAGTGCATTCGTGCTGGCGCGCGCCGCCGATCACAATGTCTATGCGGGCCTAATCACCGCGGCGACCGCGGCCACGGCGTTCTTCACCCGCGTCAATCCGCTTTGGATTTTCCTCGTAGCGGGTGTGCTCGGCCTCGGCGGTTGGCTCTAGCCGGCGACGGCGCCGCTCACGGTGACGACGCCCGCCGCCAGGATCAGCAGCTGCACGCAGAAGATCGTGACGTTGGCGTCCCATTCATTGGCGATGATCGGAATTGGCGCCTTGAATGGCTGGTAACCGTTGTCGTCATAGGCAGCGCCACCGTAGACCGGCATTGCGACCAAGGCAGCGAAGAACGCGGCGTAGACGATAACTCCCATGGTTGCGACCAAATAGAGCCGCTCGACGGCGAGCGGGCCGGGCCACCAAATCAGCGCAAAGGCGAGTAGTCCAAAACCGACATAGCTCGAAATCTGCCAGACCACGTGGAAGCGCGCGTGCGGCGTCCATTTCGGATTGGTCGCGTGCGTGGTGTTGAAATCCGCAAAGACCGTGGCGACCGCCCAGCCGGCGGTCATCACCGTGAACAGAACGCGGGCGACGAGAATACGATCGATACTCATGGACGGGTCCCCCTCTGCGGCCAATCTTAGCAAAAAGCTTTGGCCGGGGAATATTTCTGCGGTTGAAAAGCGCCTGCCCGGAGGTTGCCGGGCAGGGTAAACTTGCCCATCTTTGAGTCGTGGGAGTGTACCGCAAGCGATGCGTCAATATCTCGATCTGATGGAACACGTTCTCCACCAAGGCGTGGAGAAGCGCGACCGCACCGGCACCGGCACGCTGTCGGTGTTCGGCCATCAGATGCGCTTCGACCTGGCCGACGGTTTTCCGCTCACCACCACCAAGAAGCTGCATCTTAAGTCGATCATCTACGAGTTGCTCTGGTTCCTCGCCGGCGACACCAACATCAAGTATCTGAACGAACACGGCGTGCGCATCTGGGACGAGTGGGCCGACGAGCGCGGCGACCTCGGGCCCGTCTATGGGCACCAGTGGCGCTCATGGCCGACCAAGGACGGCAAGACCATCGACCAGATCGGCCACGTCATCGATATGATCAAGCGCAATCCGGATTCGCGCCGGCTGATCGTCACCGCCTGGAACCCGGCCGACGTCGACAAGATGGCGCTGCCGCCGTGCCATTGCCTGTTTCAGTTCTACGTCGCTGAGCGCCGGCTGTCCTGCCAACTGTATCAGCGTTCGGCCGACGTCTTTCTCGGCGTGCCGTTCAACATAGCGTCCTATGCTCTGCTGACGATGATGGTGGCGCAGGTGACCGGCTATAGGCCGGGCGAGTTCGTGCACACGTTCGGCGACGCGCATCTTTATCTCAATCATCTGGAGCAGGCGCGGCTGCAGTTGTCACGTGCCCCGCGGGCGCTGCCGACGATGCGCCTCAATCCGGCGGTCAAGGATATCTTCGGCTTTCGCTACGAGGATTTCACTGTCGAAGACTACGATGCGCACCCCCACATCAAAGCCGAGGTCGCGGTGTGAGCCTGACGATCCGCAGCGCGCGTCCTGGGGACAGCGCGTTGATTTTCGCCCTGGTGAGCGAGCTCGCGGATTATGAAAAACTCACAGCCGCCGTCGATGCCACGCCGGAGCAGATCGCCGCCGCGTTGTTCTCGCCGCAGCCGACCCTGTTCTGCGAGATCGCCGAGTGGGACGGGGCCCCGGCGGGCTTCGCGGTCTGGTTTCTCAATTTCTCGACCTTTCGCAGCCGCCACGGCATTTATCTCGAGGACCTTTTCGTGCGGCCGGCTTACCGCCGCCGCGGCATCGGCAGGGCGCTCCTGGCGCGGCTAGCCCAACGCTGTGTGGGTCAAGGCCACGCCCGCTTTGAATGGGCTGTGCTCGATTGGAATGCGCCGGCAATCGCGTTCTATCGCTCGATCGGAGCGCAGATCATGGATGATTGGCGGATTTGCCGGCTGACCGGCAAAGCATTGGACGATTTTGCTGCGACCGGGGAACCTTGAAAGGCGGCTCACCGTTGAAGCCCGCCGGAGGTATCGGCCTGAACCGACTGTGGAATTGCTGTATCATCTGCTAACGGTCTGTTTCATTGCTTTTCATTCTTCTGCAATAATAAAGGCTTGGACAACCATAGTGGCTAGGTCAAACAGAGACTCCGGCCCCAAGCTAGACGATGTCCCGTGCGAGGCGACGCTCCGATGCAAATCGTCTTAGTTGCCGCCATCGGCGAGAACAACGTGATCGGCCGTGACGGCCAGTTGCCTTGGCAGCTCAAATCCGATCTCGCGCACTTCCGCGCCCTCACCATCGGTAAGCCGGTGCTGATGGGGCGCAATACGTTCGAGTCGATCGGCAGGCCGCTCGATGACCGGACCAACATTGTGCTCTCCCGCAGCTTCAGTCAGCGCGTGCCGGGCGGCGTGCTCGCCACCAGCTTGAGCGCGGGACTGGCCATCGGCCGCCGGGATGCCGCCAAGCGCGGCGTCGACGAGATCATGGTCATCGGCGGCGGTGAGGTGTTCGCCGATACAATGCCGATCGCGGATCGGTTGGAGATTACGCATGTCCACGCCGCGCCGACGGGCGATGCTTTTTTTCCGCAAATCGACCCCGCGATATGGCGCGAGACAGCACGCATGGAGCATCCGGCCGGTCCGGACGACAGTTCCAGCTTCGCGGTGGTGACGTATCTCAGGCGCTGACCTGCTGCAAAGCCCTGCAAAAGGCCGATTTGCCGTGCGTTGTAACCACTCGTCCGGTCCCCTATAACCCACCCGACAAACGGCCGGCAGCAGCCGGCGCCGGGAGAGATCGCAATGCCATGGAGTAATCAGGGCGGCGGAGGCGGCGGCCCATGGGGCTCGGGCGGCAAGGGCCCCTGGGGCTCCGGACCGCAGTCCCCCGGCAACGCGACGCCGCCGGATTTGGAGGAAATCCTCCGCCGCGGCCAGGACAAATTGCGTCGCGTGCTGCCTGGCGGCAATCTCGGCGGCAAGGGCTTTGCATTGCTCGGGCTTGCCGCGGTGGCGCTGTGGGGTTTCTCGGGCTTCTTCCGCGTTGAGCCGGACGAACTCGGCGTCGTGCTGCGCTTCGGCCAAGAAGTGCGCGAGGTGCAGCCCGGACTGAATTACCATCTGCCGTATCCGATCGAGAGCGCGCTGACGCCCAAGGCACTGCGCGTCAACAAGATCGATATCGGCATGCGTCAGATCGAGGACGGCCGGCGCTCGTCGACGCGCGAAGCGCCGGAAGAAAGCCTCATGCTGACTGGCGACGAGAACATCGTCGACATCAACTTCTCGGTGCTGTGGAAGGTGAAGCCAACCGGCGTCGGCGACTATCTGTTCAACATCCAAAATCCGGAAGGCACCGTGAAGGCCGTGGCCGAAAGCGCTATGCGCGAGGTGGTCGGCCGTTCCGAGATCCAGCCAATCCTGACCGGCGCGCGGCAAACCGTCGAAAATGCCGTGCAGGAACTGATGCAGAAGACTCTCGACCATTACGGCGCCGGCATCCTGGTGCAACAGGTACAGTTGCAGAAGGTCGATCCGCCGGCGCAAGTCATCGACGCATTCCGCGATGTGCAGGCGGCGCGCGCCGACCTCGAGCGTTTGCAAAACGAAGCGCAGACATACGCCAACCGCGTCGTGCCGGAGGCGCGCGGCAAGGTGGCGCAGATCACGCAAGCTGCGGAAGCCTATAAGTCGCAGACCGTGGCGGAAGCCACCGGCCAGACCTCGCGCTTCCTGAAGATCTACGAGCAGTACAAGAAGGCGCCCGACGTCACCCGCGAACGTATGTATCTTGAAACGATGGAGCGCGTGCTCGGCGGCTCCAACAAGATCGTCGTCGATACCGGCAAGAACGCGCAAGGCGTCGTACCGTACCTGCCGCTCAACGACCTCGGGCTGCCGCCGCGCAGCCCACAGGCGACGGGAGGTCAGCGATGAAACGCAACTTTGTCGGCGGCGTCATCGCCGTTCTCGCTTTCGCCGCGCTGATCATCGTCTATAGCTCGCTGTTCACCGTGTATCAGACGCAGCAGGCGCTGGTCGTCCGCCTCGGCCAACCGGTGAGCGTCGTCGGCACCCCCGGGCTGCACGTCAAAGTACCGTTCATCGACAGCGTCATCGACATCGACAGGCGCATCCTCGATCTGGAAGCGCCGGCGCAGGAAGTGATCGCTTCCGACCAGAAGCGGCTGGTGGTCGACGCCTTCGCGCGTTACCGCATTCAAGAGCCGCTGCGCTTTTACCAGACGCTCGGCTCGATCCAGGGCGCCAATTCGCAGCTTGCAATCCTGCTCAACTCGGCGCTGCGCCGCGTGCTCGGCGAAGTGACCTTCACCCATGTCGTGCGAGACCAGCGCGCCGAATTGATGTCGCGCATCCGCGAACTGGTCGACCACGAAGCGACGTCATACGGCATCCAAGTGGTGGACGTGCGTATCCGCCGCGCCGACCTGCCCGAGCAGAACAGCCAGGCGGTCTATCAACGCATGCAGACCGAGCGCCAACGGGAGGCGGCGGAATTCCGTGCCCAGGGCGGACAGAGAGCGCAGGAAATACGTTCTCGTGCCGACCGCGAGGTGACCGTGCTGGTGGCCGACGCCACCAGCAAGTCCGAGCAGATTCGCGGCGAGGGCGATGCCACCCGCAACCAGATCTTCGCCGACGCTTTCAACAAGGATCCGGATTTCTTCGCTTTCTACCGCTCGATGCAGGCCTACGAGGCCGGTCTCAAGGCGAACGACACGCGCTTCCTGCTGCAGCCGGACAGCAGTTTCTTCCGCTTTTTCAATACGCCGTCCGGCAAGCCGGCGGCGCCGCCGACCACGTTAACTGCGCCACCGGCTCCGCCGGCGCGCTAACGTTGTCCCCGGGGCCATGGCAGACTTCCTGGCGGCACTCGGGCTCGTCTTCATCATCGAGGGCCTGGTCTTCGCCGCGTTCCCGGCGCACGCCAAGCGTGCGATGGCGAGCGTGATGGAGACGCCCGAGGGCTCCTTGCGGCTGATCGGCCTCGGCTCGGCCGTGGTCGGCCTGATCGCGGTGTGGCTGGTGCGCGGATAGTGCGATCCCCGCATGACCCGCGCTGGGCCAGCCTGGTGCCCTTGAATCGCCTTGAAGTCAGGGCCACCTTGCGGCAGACGTTTTTCCTGGAGAATCGACGCCCATGGGCGCTTATTTGACCCGCATGGCGGCACCCTTTTGCCGCACCGGCTTAGCCATTTTGCTCGCCGCCGCAGTCGCTTGGCCGTCGATGACTGCTCCGGCAACTGCCCGTGGCCCAGATGGCATCGCCGACGTCGCCGAAGCCGTGATCGACGCGGTGGTCAACATCTCGACCAAACAGACGGTGGACTTGAGCAACAACAACCCTATGCCGCAGTTGCCGCCCGGCTCGCCGTTCGAGCAGTTTTTCGACGAGTTCAGAAATCGGCACGGCCAGGGGCAAACGCCGCGCCGGGTCAACTCGCTCGGCTCTGGCTTCATCATCGATGCCACAGGTCTTGTGGTCACCAATAACCACGTCATCGCCGATGCCGACGAGATCTCCGTCATCCTCAACGACGGCACCAATCTGAAGGCCGAGATCATCGGCCGCGACACCAAGACTGACTTGGCGTTGCTCAAGGTCAAGCCGGACAAGCCGCTCAAGGCGGTCAAGTTTGGCGACTCCGACAAATTGCGGCTCGGTGAGTGGGTGATCGCGATCGGCAATCCGTTCAGCTTGGGCGGCACAGTGACGGCCGGCATCGTTTCGGCGCGTAACCGCGACATCAATTCCGGACCGTACGACAATTACATCCAGACCGACGCTGCCATCAATCGCGGCAATTCCGGGGGCCCGTTGTTCAACCTCAACGGCGAGGTGATCGGCGTCAATACGGCGATCATTTCCCCGTCCGGCGGCTCGATCGGCATCGGCTTTGCCGTGCCGTCGAAAACCGTGGTGCCGGTGATCGAGCAACTGCGTCAATTCAAGGAAGTCCGGCGCGGTTGGCTCGGCGTTCGAATCCAGCAAGTGACCGAGGAGATCGCTGAAAGCCTCTCCATCAAGCCGCCGCACGGCGCGCTGATCGCCGGCGTCGACGACAAGGGGCCCGCAAAGCCTGCCGGCATCGAACCGGGTGACGTGATCGTCAAGTTCGACGGGCAGGACATCAAGGAAATGCGCGACCTGCCGAAGATCGTCGCGGAGACGCCGGTCGGCAAGAACGTAGAAGTCACCATCATCCGCAAGGGCAAGGAAGAGAAAAAGACGGTCAAGCTCGGCCGGCTGGCGGACGAAAAGCAGGCGTCGCTCGAGACGAAAAAAGACGACAGCGCCGGCGAAAAACCGGTGGTGAAAAAGGCGCTTGGCCTCGATCTCGCCAACCTGACGGACGATTTACGCAAGAAGCACGGCATTAAGGACAAGGTGAAAGGCGTGCTGATCACCGCGGTCGAGGCGAACTCGGCTGCGGCGGACAAGCACCTGGTGCCGGGCATGGTGATCGCTGAGGTGCAGCAACAGCCGGTCGCGACCGCCGTCGAGCTGCAACAGCGCATCGATCAGCTCAAGAAGGACGGCAAGAAGGCTGTCGTGCTGCTGATACTCACCCCCGGCGGCGACCCGAGCTTTGTGGCGCTTAGTCTGCAATAGCGGCGAGCCCACGGCGACGCGCGAAACAACGCCTCGTGACGGTGCGTTCTATCGATTGACGACGATCGCTACGATCGCACGCGTCGCCGGATCGACAACTAAGGTCTCGTCGCCGCTCATGATGTAGTTGTAGCCACGCCATTGTGGGACGACATCGGCCACCTCCTTCGGCACAGGATAGGAATGCATATCGGTGGGAATCTGCGCGCCGGCGCGCACAGGCCGATCGAGCTGCGCTGATGCAACTCTATGGTCGCGAAAGATCGTGACAATCTCGTTGCGAGTTGCGGGTGAAAGTCTCGTTGCGCCGGCAGCCGAACCTTGGCCGGTCGTTGAGGGTAAGTTGATGCCGCCATTCGCCGGACTTGACTCCTGCGGCGAGAACCCGGCGGGGCCGCGCAAGTCGTCGGCCAATGCTGCGGATGCGGACATCAATACACCCGCGATGATAGAGAATTTTAACGTCAATTGTTGCATGAGCATTCCTCCGCAAGCGGAGCGCCACGCGCTGAGGTCTGGGTTCCGGCTCGGCGCGGGTTTTGCTCCAGAGGGATAAACGCTTCCGCGGCTCAAAGGTTCTAAGACCTTTCTGGAACCTCAGCACGACGGACGAAGACTAGTCCAAGACGTGATTGACCATGCCGTCGGCGAGCTTGGGCTCGAACCAGGTCGACTTGGGCGGCATGATGCCGCCAGCGTCTGCCACCGCCATTAGATTGTTCATCTGCGTCGGATAGAGCGCGAAAGCGACCGCCATCTCACCTGAATTGACGCGTTTCTCCAGCCCTTCCAAGCCCCGCGCGCCGCCGACGAAATCGATACGCTCGTCGGTGCGCGGGTCCTTGATGCCGAGCAGCGGCTCAATCACGTTGCGGGTCAGCACGGTGATCGGCAGGCTGCCGATTGGATCACTTCGCAACAGATCGGGACGGGCGCTGAGCTTGTACCAGCGGCCTCCGAGATACATCCCATACTCATGCGCGGAGGTCGGACGTACCGGTTTGTCCGAGGGCGTAACGGTGAACCTCTTGGCGAGTTCGGCGAGGAATTGCTCGGCGCTCCGGCCGTTCAAGTCCTTAACCACGCGATTGTAATCGAGGATGGTCATTTCGTGTTCGGGGAAGATGACCGACAAGAAGTAGTTGTGCGAGCCGTCGCCTTTGCGAGCGGCGGCGACGCGCGCGGCGGCCGCCGAGCGGTGATGGCCGTCGCCGATGTAGATCGCCGGCAGCGCGTCGAAGGCGCGAGAAAGCTTGTCGATAGTGGCATCGTCGGCCACCACCCACATTTGATGGCGCACGCCGTCCTCGGCGGTGACGTCCACATCCGGTTCGCCCGCGGACGCCTGCACGAGCAAGGCATCGATTTCCGGCGCCTTCGGATAACCGATCATCACGGGGCCGGTCTGCGCATTGACCGCCTCAATCTGGTGTACACGGTCGTTTTCTTTCATCGGCGTGGTCAGTTCATGCTTGCGGATGCGGTTGGTCGCGTAGTCGGCGAGCGAAGCGGCACACGCCAAACCGGTCTGCGTGCGGCCGCGCCAGATGAGACGGTAGACGTAGTAGCAAGGCTTGCCGTCGCGGATCATGACACCGCCGTCGACCATGCCCTTGAGGTTATCGGCAGCCTTGGCATAGACCGCCTTGTCGTAAGGGTCGGTCGACGGATCGAGATCGATCTCCGGTTTGGAGACGTGCAGGAAGCTCCACGGCTTGCCGCCGGCGCGTGCGCGCGCTTCCGCGCTGGAAAGCACGTCATAAGGCGGCGCCAGCACTTCGGCGGCGCGGCCAGGCGCGGGACGCAAAGCGCGGAACGGTACAATGAGCGGCACGGCGATCTCCGGACTCTGGATGATGGCGGTGCTTATTGCAGGCCCGGCGCTGAGCTTCAAGCGTGCCGCGGTTCCGGTCGATTTCCCGATTGATTTTGGCCGGCAATTCCTGCACCTCACGCCTCATGAGCGACGACGACGACATCCTGGCCGCGAATGCCGCCTATTATCGCGCTTTCAGCGACGGCGATCTCAAGGCGATGAGCCGCATCTGGGCCGACGACAACGTGTCCTGCATTCATCCCGGCTGGCCGGTGATTATCGGCCGGCAGGCGATCCTGGAATCTTATCGCGAGATCTCGCGCAATCCGAGCCAGGATCGCATCGACCCCCGTAACGAGACAGTGCTGATCGGCGCCGACGAAGCGCGCGTGATCTGCGTCGAATTCGTCGGCGGCGCCGCCCTGGCGGCGACCAATTTGTTCCGGCGCATCGACGGCGCTTGGCGGATGACGCATCACCAGGCGAGCCCGATCGCCACGCTGGTCGAGGAAGCGGTTTCGCAGACGCCATCGCGGCGGCTAAATTAGTCAAATGCGGGCGACGTCAGGCCCATGAGAAAAACCGCCGCCATCCTGATCGCCGGCCCGACCGCCAGCGGCAAGTCGGCTCTGGCGCTGAGTATCGCCGAACAACTCGGCGGCACAATCATTAATGCCGACTCGATGCAAGTCTATCGCGACTTGCACATTATTACTGCGCGGCCCTCACCGGACGAAGAAGCGCGCGCGCCGCACCGGCTTTATGGCCAAGTCGATGCGGCGATCAACTACTCCACTGGGCAATGGCTTCGGGACGTCGCCGAAGTTTTGCGCGAGGTCAAGTCGCAAAGGCGCATTGCGGTTCTAGTCGGCGGCACCGGACTTTATTTCAAGGTGCTGACCGGGGGCCTTGCCGCAGTGCCGCCGATCCCCTCCGAGATTCGCGAGAAGGTGCGAGCGCGCGTCCGCGACGAAGGCGCGCCGGCACTGCACGCCGAACTCGTGACGCTCGACCCATCGACGGCGCGCCGCATCACCGTCAACGACCGCTCGCGCATATCACGCGCGATGGAGGTAGTCCTTGCAACCGGCCGCTCGCTCACCGACTGGCATCGCGAAGGCTTGCCGCCGTTGATCAAAGAGGACGGCGCGGTGAAGATTTTCGTCGCTTGCGAGCGCAAGGAGTTGGTGCGGCGGATCGAGGCGCGCTTTGCGGTGATGCTCGCGACGGGCGCGCTGGACGAAGCGAAGGCGCTCGCCGCGCGCAAGCTCGATCCTTTGCTTCCAGCGATGAAAGCGCACGGTGTGCCGTGGCTCATTCGCCATTTCAATGGTGATATCTCCATCGAGGAAGCGGCGGCCGGCGCAATCATGGATACCCGCCGTTACGCCAAGCGCCAGGTCACTTGGTTTCGCAATCAGATGCCGGGTTGGATGGCGATGTCGGCGCAGGATGCCGGCGCTGCGATCATGAAGCACTGTGTGAAGCTGAAATAACTATCGCCGAGCAGAAGGACGTTTCGTTCTGCCACAGTCTCAAGCTCCCATCCGGGACCAAGGAGTGGCTTTGCGAGTGCCTACGCCATTTCGCAGGCGCAAAATTCGCTTGACCGGCGTCTAGTCCGGGATTATAAGCCGCGCAACGAAAGTACGAGTGGGCACGATGTTGCGCAATATTATTACTCTCGTAGTTACCGTTCGGACGCGACCGGGAACGCCCTGACAGGGCTTTTCTTCGGAAGCGTCCGGAAATGGCCCGTTGCGGGCCTTTTTTATTGGCCGCGAGAAAGACGGGACAACAAGGACGACAATCATGACACGCGAAATGACCGGCGCCGAAATGGTGATCCAGGCGCTCGGCGACCAAGGTGTGGAGCACATCTTCGGTTACCCGGGCGGCGCGGTGTTGCCGATCTATGACGCGCTGTTTGCACAGAATCAGGTGCAGCACATCCTTGTGCGCCACGAGCAGGGCGCGGTGCACGCGGCGGAAGGCTATGCACGTTCGACCGGCAAGGTCGGTTGCGTGCTGGTTACTTCTGGTCCGGGCGCAACCAATGCCGTGACCGGCCTTGCCGACGCGCTGTGCGATTCGATCCCGATCGTCTGCATCACCGGCCAGGTACCGACCCATTTGATTGGCAACGACGCGTTCCAGGAAGCCGATACCGTCGGCATCACCCGGCCGTGCACCAAACATAATTATCTGGTCAAGCGCATCGAGGATCTGCCGCGCGTGCTGCACGAGGCGTTCCACATCGCTTCGAGTGGCCGGCCCGGTCCAGTCGTGGTCGATCTGCCGAAGGACGTGCAGTTCGCAAAGGGCACGTACTCGAAGCCGAAGGATTTCCCGCACACCGGCTACAAGCCGAAAGTGAAGGGCGACATCGAGCCGATCCGCCAGGCGATCGACCTGATGGCGCAGGCCAAGAAACCGCTATTCTACACCGGCGGCGGCGTAATCAATTCCGGCAAAGCGGCGAGCGATCTGCTGCGCGAGCTGGTCAAGCTCACCGGCTTCCCGATCACCTCGACGCTGATGGGGCTTGGCGCGTTCCCCTCCGCCGATCCGCAATGGATGGGCATGCTCGGCATGCACGGTACGCTCGAGGCCAACATGGCGATGCACGATTGCGACGTGATGATCTGCATTGGCGCGCGTTTCGACGACCGTATCACCGGCCGGCTCGACGCCTTCGCCCCCAACTCGAGGAAAATCCACGTCGACATCGATCCATCTTCGATCAACAAGAACGTCAAAGTCGACATTCCGATCGTCGGCGATTGTGCCCATGTGCTGGAAGACATGGTGCGGTTGTGGCGCACGCAGGCCAAGCATGCCGATAAGAAGGCGCTGGCGACGTGGTGGACGCAGATCGACAAATGGCGCGGCCGCAAGTCGCTGGCCTATCGGCAGTCGAAAGATGTGATCAAACCGCAATACGCCATCCAGCGGCTCTACGCGCTGACCAAGGACCGCGACTGCTACATCACCACCGAAGTCGGCCAGCATCAGATGTGGGCGGCACAGCTCTACGGCTTCCAGGAGCCGAACCGCTGGATGACGTCCGGCGGCCTCGGCACCATGGGCTACGGCCTGCCGGCATCGGTCGGTGTGCAGTTGGCACATCCGAAGTCTCTGGTCATCGACATCGCCGGCGAGGCTTCGGTCCTGATGACCATGCAGGAAATCTCGACCGCGGTGCAGTATCGATTGCCGATCAAGATCTTCATTTTGAACAATCAATACATGGGCATGGTGCGCCAGTGGCAGGAGTTGCTCCACGGTGGGCGCTATTCGCACAGCTACTCCGAAGCGCTGCCGGACTTCGTCAAGCTGGCCGAGGCCTATCACGCCGTCGGCATTCGCTGCGACAAGCCGGCTGAGCTCGATGCGGCGATCAAGAAGATGATCGAGGTCGACGGCCCGGTGCTGTTCGACTGCGTGGTCGATCCGAAGGAGAACTGCTTCCCGATGATCCCATCGGGGCGCGCGCACAACGAAATGATCCTCGGCGACGCAGCGGAAGACCTCGACAGCGCGATCACCGAGGAAGGCAAGATGATGGTGTAAGCATGAAACTCGCGATTATCGGCGCCGGCAATGTCGGCGGCGCGCTCGGCAACAATTGGGCGCAGAAGGGTCATGAGGTGTTCTTTGGCGTGCGCGATCCAAAAGCCGAGAAGACTCAAGCGCTATTGAAGAAGACCGGCGGCAAGGCGCGTGCCGGAACCCCGGCGGAAGCCGCAGCGTCGGCCGATGCCATCGTGCTGTCGACGCCGTGGCCGGCGACGGAAGCGGCCATCCGCTCGATGGGCAATATCAAGGGCAAGATCGTCCTCGACGCCACCAATCCGCTGACGCGCGGACCCGATGGCATCTCACTGGAGATCGGTCACAGCATCTCCGCCGGCGAGAAGGTGCAGGGCTGGGCGACCGGCGCATCGGTATTCAAGACGCTCAACACCACCGGCTTCGGCAACATGGCGAACCCGGTGTTCAACGGCGTCAAATCGGTCATGTTCGTGGCCGGCGACGATGTCGCCAACAAGCCGAAGGTGATCGACCTCGTCGGCAACCTCGGTTTTGAGGTGATCGACGCCGGGCCATTGCGTAACGCTCGTCTGCTCGAAGCGCACGCGATGTTGTGGATCGATCTCGCGCTGGCGCGCGGACAGGGGCGCGATTTCGCTTTCGGTCTCTTGAGACGTTAAGGATCAATATCATGAATGCCCCCTCGACTTCCCATTACCCGGCGGCGCCGACCGCGCAGCGCGACGTCACCCACACGCTATCGGTGCTGGTTGACAACGAGCCGGGCGTTCTGGCGCGGGTGATAGGCCTGTTTTCGGGCCGCGGCTACAATATCGAGTCGCTGACGGTGTCGGAGACCGAGCATCAGGCGCATCTGTCGCTGATTACGGTGGTGACCACCGGCACGCCGATGGTGATTGAGCAGATCAAGAACCAGCTCGACCGGCTGGTTCCCGTGCACCGCGTCGTCGACATGACGCTGCTCGGTCGCTCGATCGAGCGCGAACTGGCCATGGTCAAGGTGAAGGGCAAAGGCGAACATCGGGTCGAGGCGCTGCGCCTCGCCGATGCTTTCCGCGCCCGCGTCATCGACGCCACCACCGAGAGCTTCATCTTCGAAATCACCGGGGCAAGCAGCAAGATCGAGCAATTCGTGGCGCTGATGTTGCCGCTCGGCCTGGTCGAGGTGGCGCGCACCGGAATCGCGGCCATCGCCCGTGGCCCCGATGGCATGGACGCCCGGTAGATGGCGCGCATCGTCTGCGGCGAAGGCGAACAGGCCGACGATGGCAATGTGCGAATTTATATGCGCGGGGCGGGGCAGGGCGTGTGGGGCGGTCTCACGCCGGTGCGCGTTGGCGCAGCGCCGGACAATAGCGGGCCCGACGCGGTCGTTGTTCTGAAAGGTCCGCCCGCCTGCCGTTTCGACGTGACCTGCCATCGCCCGGCTCCGATGTTCGCCTTTGAGGCGCGGCTTTGGGCCGATTGGCTTGCCGTCGGCTTTGGCGATCGCGTCACACTGGTATCGCTTGATGGCAGCCGGCAATGCGAACATCAGCTCGAAGGCTATTTCAGTGAATTGCACGATACCGGCAATGCGCTGCTCGCGCTGTCCGGCCAGGGGATCGCCCGGCTTGCGCGCGACGGCGCGGTGCTCTGGCGGCGTCGCGACCTTGGCGTCGACGGTGTCATCCTCAGCGAAATCAAAGATGGCGTCATCTACGGCGAGGGCGAATGGGACCCACCGGGTGGCTGGCGGCCGTTTCAGATCGATTTTGTCGAGGGGAAACCACTTTGAGCGCCGTCATTGCGCGGGGTCTTGTCCCAGCCGCGCAACCTATCTAGAAGCAGCCCGGGACAAGAGAACCAACGGCCTACTGGCCGATGCAGGGGTAAAGAACCATGCGTGTTTACTACGATCGCGACGCCGACCTGAACCTGATCAAGGGCAAGAAGGTCGCCATCATCGGCTACGGCAGCCAGGGTCACGCCCATGCGCTGAACTTGCGCGACTCCGGCGTCAAGGAGGTCGCGGTGGGCCTACGCAAAAGCTCGGCGGGCGTGAAAAAAGCCGAGGGCGAAAAATTCAAGGTCATGGAGGTGGCGGAAGCCGCCAAATGGGCCGACGTCATGATGATGCTCACGCCCGACGAATTGCAGGGCGACATCTACCGCGACCACCTCGCCGCCAATATGAAGCAGGGCGCGGCGATCATGTTCGCGCACGGTCTCAACGTGCATTTCAACCTGATCGAGCCGCGCGCTGACCTCGACGTGCTGATGGTGGCGCCCAAGGGCCCCGGCCACACCGTGCGCTCGGAATACGCGCGCGGCGCCGGCGTGCCGTGCCTGCTCGCCATCCACAAAGATGTGTCCGGCAACGCCCATGATCTCGGCCTGTCTTATGCGTCTGCGATCGGCGGCGGCCGCGCCGGTATTATCGAGACGACCTTCAAGGAAGAATGCGAGACCGACCTGTTCGGCGAGCAGGCGGTGCTGTGCGGCGGCGTGGTCGAATTGATGAAGGCGGGCTTCGACACGTTGTGCGACGCTGGCTACGCGCCGGAGATGGCCTATTTCGAGTGTATCCATGAGATGAAGCTGATCGTCGACCTCATCTACGAAGGCGGCATCGCCAATATGAACTACTCGGTGTCAAACACTGCGGAATATGGCGAATACGTTTCCGGCCCGCGCGTCATCACGCCAGAGACGCGCGCCGAGATGAAACGTATCCTGGCCGACATTACCTCCGGCCGCTTTACCCGCGACTGGATGCTGGAGAACAAAGTCAACCAGACCTCGTTCAAAGCGACGCGCGCTAAGCTCGCCGAGCATCCGGCCGAGCAGATCGGCGGCAAGCTTCGCGAGATGATGCCGTGGATTAAGGAGCGTGCGCTGGTCGATAAGTCGAAGAATTGATGCACGCGCGCATCGCCATTCTGTCAGCGGCCGTCCTTCTCGGGGCGGCCGCTTTTGCATCCGCCAACGACGCAGGCAATCCGGGCGAATGCACCGGCTCAACCCCTGAAATGGTCGATTGCCTGATGGCGCAGCACGCGCATTGGGATAAGGAACTGACCATCGCCTATCAGAGGGCGATGAAGGACGCGACGCCTGCGGAAAAAGACAGACTGCGCGAGGCCGAGCGGGCCTGGATCAAGTACCGCGACGCCAATTGCGCCTATTACGCCGCCGGAGAGGGGACGATCGCCCGCATCAACGCCGCCGTCTGCATGCGTGACATGACAAAGGCACGCGCCGAGGAATTGACGGGCGGCGGCGCCGGGCCGGACAGCCCCGGCAAGGAAAACCGCGACTAGCGGTTATCTGTTTTCGATTTTCTGCCACAGCCAGCGTGCGACGTCGGACGGCGACGTATCGCCATTTGCGGCGCGCAAATTGGCCTCGCGCATGACCGCGACCGGAATTTTGCCGATCAGCGGCTGGAGCGCAGTGATCAGCCCCTGGTCGTTCGCGCGTTTCGGCGACAGCAGCAAGATGGCGTCGTAAGGAGGGATGGCGTGCTTGGGGTCGTCGAGCACGACGAGATCGAATTGCGCAACACGGCCGTCGCTGGTGTAGGCCGACACGACGTCGATTTCGCCCGAGGTAGTCGCTTTGTACATGAAATCGGACTGCATCGTGCGTTGAGTCCGGAAGTGCAAACCGTAGGCGTTTTGAATCGCTTTCCACTCCGGCCGCTCGAAGAATTCATAGTCACCGGCGATCGATAGTTCGCCCGCGTGCGCGGCAAGATCGGCGATCGAGCGGACACCGAGTTTCTCAGCTTTTGCTCGCGGCATTGCCAGCGCATAGGCGTTTTCGAAGCCGAGTGCACCGAGCATGCGAATGCGGTACGTTGCCATGAGCCAGCGCGATACCTCGGCCAAAACCTCGGCGCGCGGTTTGACGTCGCTGCGGTGCATTTCATTGGCCCAGACCGTTCCGGAGTAGTCGACATAGGCGTCGATGTCGCCGGACACGAGCGCGTTGAAGATGACGGCGGAGCCGAGCCCGTTGCGGCCTTGCGCCGACAATCCCCGCGCCTTGAGCCGTTGCTCGATCAGCGCCGCCAACACATATTGCTCGGTAAAGGGCTTGGCGCCGATCGCGTAGGTCGCCTGCGCGCGGCTATAGCCGGGCAGTAATGCCGCAAGCACAATCAGCGCCAGACCGGCGCCGCCGGCAGCGATCATTCCGCTGCTGTGCATCTTGACGCCATGCTCCGTCATGGCGAGAAGCTGATCGACGACGAGCGCCAGCGCCGCCGCGGCGACGCAGCCGAACAGTACGAACACCCAGTTTTGCGTCTGCAAACCGGCGAAGATGTAGTTGCCGAGACTGGTCTGCCCAATCGGCGTCGACAGCGTGGCGGTGCCGATCACCCACACCGCCGCGGTACGGATGCCCGCCATGATGACCGGCATGGCAAGCGGTACTTCGACGAGCCACAAGATCTGCCGCGGTCGCAGCGCCAATGCGCTCGCTGCGTCGCGCATGCCGTCGCCAATCCCGCCAAGGCCCGTCACCGTGTTGCGCAGTACCGGCAGCATTGAATAGAGCGCCAGCGCCAGCACCGACGGCAGGAAGCCGAGCGCGGAGAAGCCCTTGCCGAGGAGCCGTTCGCACAGCTCGGAGAGTGCCAGCAGCATGGGGTAGAACAGCGCGAGCAGCGCCAGACCAGGGATCGTCTGCACAATGCTGGCGACCGTGAGCAGGCCGGCCCGCAGAACCGGGCGCCGCCGCGAGGCGATCGCCAGCGGCAGGCTGATGCCGAAGCCCAAAGCGAGCGCCGTGACGGTCACCAGCACGTGGCTGCCGAGGTAGTCGGGCAGCCGCGCGAATGCGTCGGTGAGGCGCGGGTCGATGGCCATGCGCGATGATGACACGCGGGGCGCTTGGCGGGAAACCGCGATTTAGCGGGGGATTTTGGCCATCACATTGACAGCAAACGCAAACTTTCGTCCGCAAGCCTGTGGAAAGCTTGCCATGACGATTTGATTACAGTCTTATGACAGCGGGGCCGCGGATGTTCGCAGCGTGGGGCCGCGACAAACCCGTGCCGTCGTGGGGATATGCCTCCTGTCGCATCCGCATTCCTGGCGCGTTTCGCGGCCTATCCGGCGCTGCCGCGCCGCGACCGTATGTCGCTTCTTGCCACCGCGCTGCTGCACGCGACCGCGCTCGCGATCATGGTCGCGACTGAAAGCGATCTGGAAGGCAAGACCACCTTCCTACTGGCCTGGTTGATGTTGAATTTCTTCTGGCTGGCGCTGCTGCGGCGGCCGGCGATCGCCGCGCTGGCGTCGCTGATAGCGATCACGGTGCTCATCCTGCTGTCGCAATTCAAGTACGACAAGCTGATGATGACGGTGAATTTTGTCGACGTCATGATCCTCGACAGCGATACGATCGCCTTCTTCCTGACGATCTATCCCGATCTGCTGCGCCGGGTGCTCTTGGCCGCGCTGGTTGCCGTTCCGGCGCTCGGCCTGTTGTGGTGGCTCGATCCTTACCGGGTGCGGCTGCGCGTCGCCTCCGCCGGCGGCGCGCTGTGTCTCGCCGCTGCCGTCGGCATTTCGATCGCAGCGCCAATGGAGCCGAGTGACGCCTTTTCCGGCGACGGTTACGTATCGAAATTTATCAACTCGGGCGTCGACGCGATCACGGCTTACATGACGCGCGGCTACTTGGAATCCGACGTCCATGTTGCAGGCGAATTTCGCCTGGCGGCCGCAGGCCCCTGCAAGCCTGCCGCCAGGCCACCGCACATCATCATGGTCCTCGACGAATCGAGTTTCGACGCCCGCAAGGCGCCCGGCATCAAGCTGCCCGCCGGCTATGGCCGGCATTTCTACTCTTTCGACGGGCAGGAGCGTTCGTTCATCGTCGAAGGTGCCGGCGGGCCGACCTGGTTTGCCGAATACAGCGTGCTCACCGGTCTGTCGGCGCGCTCGTTCGGGCGCTTCGCCTATTTCGTCACGCGCATCGCGGCGGGGCGCGTCGAGCGCGGCCTGCCGCGCGCGCTGCAACGCTGCGGTTATCGGACGTTCACGCTCTATCCGGCGCGCGGCGCCTTCATGAGCGCGCGTAGTTTCCAGAAGACCGCCGGCGTGCAGCAGTTCCGCGACAGTAAGGATCTCGGTGCCCAAGGTGTCGAGCCGGATTCCTTCTTCTACGACCAGGCTGCGCAAGTGATCGCGCGCGAAGGCAATCGCGGCCCGCTGTTCATCTTCTCTTATCTTGCCGCCAACCATTTTCCTTGGGACTTTACCTACCGCCCGGACCTGACGCGGGAGTGGCACCCGCTCGGCAACCTGGCCAACGTCGATGAGTATGTGCGGCGGCAGGGCATGAGCGAACGTGACTATGCCGCCTTTCTCGAGCGGCTGCGCCGCGAATTCCCGGACGAATCGTTCCTGCTGGTCCGGTTCGGCGATCACCAGCCCGATTTTGCCGATCGCCTCATCGACCCGATGGCCGATGATGGTGAGGTCGCTAACCGGCTGGACGCTTACGACCCTCGCTATTTCACTACGTATTATGCGATCGATGTCATCAACTTCAAACCGGTCGACGTATCGTCAGCCGTGTCTACGCTCGAAGCACCGTATCTGCCATTGGTCATCCAAGAGGCTGCCGGCTTGCCGCTCGATCCGACCTGGTCTGAACAGAAGCGTATCCTGCAACGCTGCAACGGCCTGTTCTATGGCTGCGCTGGCGGTGCCGAAGCTCGGCGTTTCAACCGTCTGCTCATCGAGGCCGGCCTCATTAAAGGGCTTTGAACGGCTGGGCTTTGCAAGCCGCGCCGCGCCCGGATAGTTTGCCTGCGGGGGATACGCGAGGGCAGGGCATGGCGAGCGCCGCGACAGTGGCCGCGAAACGCACGGCGCAGGCCGTTGCGCTCGACGGCGTTTCTATCGCTTTCCGGCTTGCCGGCGGCGGCAGCTATACGGCGGTCGCCGGCGCAGACCTTGGTGTCGCCGACGGTGAGTTCGTTGCCATTGTCGGACCGACCGGGTGCGGCAAATCCACGCTGCTCAACATCGCGGCCGGCCTGATGCCGCCGTCGTCCGGCCGCGTCGATATTTTCGGCGCGCCGCTCACCACGCTCAATCGCCAGGCCGGCTATCTGTTTCAGGCCGACGCCCTGTTCCCCTGGAAAACCGCGCTGGAGAACGTCGCCATCGGGCTCGAAATCGCCGGAACGCCGGCAAGCGAAGCGCGGCCGCGCGCGCAGGAATGGCTCGAGCGCGTCGGCCTCGGCCCGTTCGGCGACCGCTATCCGCACATGCTTTCGGGCGGCCAACGCAAACGCGTCGGCCTTGCCCAAGTGCTGATCCGGGACCCAAAGCTCTTGCTGATGGACGAACCGTTCGGTCCGCTCGACGCACAGACCCGGCAAATCATGGGCAATCTGTTGCTCGACTTGTGGAGCGCCGACCGCAAGGCTGTGTTGTTCGTCACTCACGATCTGGAGGAGGCGATCGCGTTGTCCGACCGCGTCGTCATCATGTCGGCGGGGCCGGCGGCACGCATCATCGGCAACTGGCAAGTTCCGCTGGCGCGCCCGCGCGATATCGGCGAGATCAAACTCGACAATGCCTTCCATGAATTGCATCGCGATATCTGGCGCATGCTCAAAGCCGAGGTGATCAAGGGCTATGCTCAGAGCGACGGAGGCTGATGCGGATGGAATTTAATTGCGCTAGCTTTGTTTCTAATAGTGCTGAAACCAACGGGAGGACTGCAATGATTGGAATACGTCAGACCCTTGCTGCCGTGGCCGGCGTTCTGCTGCTTACCGGCGCCGCATCGGCCGCCGATATCTTCACGCTGTCGTCGTCGACCTTCAAGGACGGTGCCATGATGCCGAAGAAGGTCTCGGGCGACATCAAGACAAATCCGAACTGCGTTGGCGAAAATGTGTCGCCGCAGTTTTCGTGGACTGGGGTGCCGGCCGGCACCAAGAGCTTTGCGCTGGTGATGACCGATCCGGATGGCCGCGGCACCGGCGTCGATCACTGGATTGCCTATGGCATTCCCGCCTCGGTGACCGGCTTTGCCGAAGGTGAAACTAGCAAGGCGTCCGACAAATATATCGGTGGCACCGGCACGGCGAAGCTGCATACTTATATCGGTCCCTGCACGCCACCGAACACGACGCCGCATCACTACACCTTCATTCTGATTGCGACCGATCTCGATCCGAAGGCGCTGCCGGCCGGCATTACGCGGCTGGAACTATTCGATAAGCTCCAAGGTCACGTGAAGGGCTCGACCGGTCTGGTTGGGCTGTTCAAGAACCCGTATTGATCCCTTATCGTCGATGCAGACAGGAGGAGTATAAATCGTGTCGCGATTGACGCTCCTCCTGCTGCAGATTCTAGTCGCGGCGATCTCGGTCGGTCTCTGGTACGTGCTGTCGACCTATCCGGTGTTCGGCCACATCCTGCTGCCGCCGTTTTTCTTTTCCACGCCGCTCGATGTGGCGAGCCAGATTGTCGACTGGTTCGCAACCGGCGTGATCTGGAAGCATCTCTGGATCACGTTGGAGGAATCGATCCTAGCTTTCGTGCTTGGTTCGATCGGCGGCGTGTTGGTCGGCTTCTGGTTTGCGCGCCAGCCGCGTACCGCCGCGGTGTTCGACCCTTATGTCAAAATGGCCAATGCACTGCCGCGCGTGGTGCTGGCGCCGATCTTCACCCT
Organism: Pseudolabrys sp.; assembly: GCA_036273755.1. GTDB lineage: Bacteria > Pseudomonadota > Alphaproteobacteria > Rhizobiales > Xanthobacteraceae > Pseudolabrys. Next base: position 1,791 of record DASUGZ010000220.1, on the reverse strand, counting down.
GTGGCTCGGTCTCGGCATTTGGTCCAAGGTCGCGCTCGGCATTACTCTGGTTTTCTTCATTGTGTTCTTCAACGTCTACCAGGGCGTCAAGGAAGTCTCTCCGACTGTGCTCGCCAACGCGCGCATGCTCGGCATGAGCGAGCAGCAATTGATGCGCCACGTCTACTGGCCGTCGGCGCTGTCGTGGATGTTCTCCTCGCTGCACACGTCGGTCGGCTTCGCCGTGGTGGGCGCGGTGGTCGGCGAATATCTCGGCGCGGCCGCGGGCCTCGGCTACCTGATTCAACAGGCGGAAGGCGTGTTCGACGTCGGCGGCGTCTTTGCCGGCATGTTTGTGCTCGCCGCCTTCGTGATCGCGATCGATACGATCGTCAGCGTGATCGAGAAGCGCCTGCTGGTCTGGCGTCCGCTGGCAGCTGACGCCAGACCGTGAGCGTTCTTTATTCCGGCATCATCACAGTGTCGGTCGGGCCCTGCGGCGGCGTCTTGATTGCAATCGCTTTGAACGGACGGCCGTTCCCATCCGGCTTGGTGCCGGCGTGCTGCGTGCCCTTCGGGATGACGATCAGATCGCCCGGCTTTACATGCACTTGCTTGTCGCCGAGCCAGACCGTCCCAGTGCCCTCGAGGATGTATTGAAACTCGTTGGTGTTAGGATGCCTGTGCCGTGGCACGTTGCCATCCTGTACCGATAGCGTCATGCCATCGGCCGAGACAAACATCTTGGAACGGAAGCCAGTGGGTGAGGCGGGACCAAGCGCATCTCCCGAGAGCTCAGGGATGTGGATGACTTGCGCGGTGATGTTTTCGGCCGCCATCGCAGGCAGCAGAAAATGTGTCGCGCCGCAGCCGGCGGCGAAGGCCAAGGCAATCGACGCAACAAATAAAGTGCGATTCATGGACGAGTCTCCCCTTATTAGGCTTGTTGCATCCCCAAGATTACTGGCCGGTCAGGCTTCTGGCGAGGGGCCACGACACTTCTCAAGGGCGGCCTAGTCCGATATCTTTTCGTTCAATGCGGAAAATAGGGAGGAATAAAAATGAAAACGCTTGTTCGGCGGCTGTTGTCGTCGCTGGCTGCGCTGACCTTGATGTCCGGTGTCGCGCTGGCGCAATCCAAAGTCACGCTCGCGGTCGGCGGCGGCTCGTGCCTGTGCTACCTGCCGACCATGCTGGCCAAGGCGCTCGGTGAATACGAGAAAGCCGGCGTCAACGTCGAGGTGGTCGATTTCAAGGGCGGTTCGGAATCGCTCAAAGCGGTGATCGGCGGCTCAGCCGACGTGGTCTCCGGCTACTTCGACCATTGCGTCAATCTCGCAGCCAAGGGTCAGCACCTACAGGCCTTCGTGGTCTATGACCGCTTCCCGGGCCTCGTTCTCGTCGTGTCGCCGAAGCATGCGGCGGAGATCAAGTCGATCAAGGATTTGGCCGGCAAGAAAGTCGGCGTCAGCGCGCCAGGCTCGTCCACCGACTTCTTTCTCAAGTATCTGCTGAGCAAGAACGGCATGGATCCGAACGGCACGTCGGTGATCGGCGTCGGCCTCGGTGCGAGCGCGGTCGCCGCCATGGAACAGGGCCAGATCGACGCGGCCGTGATGCTCGATCCGGCGGTGACGATCTTGAAAAACCAATTTAGCGACCTGAAGATTCTCAGCGACACCCGCAGCCAGAAGGACACGCTGGCCGTTTTCGGCGGCGAATATCCGGGCGGTGCCCTTTACACCAAGGCCGAATGGGTCGCCGGCCACGAGAAAGAAGTGCAGGGCATGACCAACGCGATAGTGGCCACGC
>DASUGZ010000219.1:0-11191 GCA_036273755.1 Pseudolabrys sp. | reverse complement strand
GAACCCGTCCGTAGCTTGCAACGCAAGCGGAGGCGGGTCGGCGCGCTACGCGCGCCTCGCAATGACGACTACTTCTCTTCCTCGACTCGCGTGCTGGTCGCCGGGGCCTCGCCGACGATGAGGATGAGCGCATCCTCGTCTTTCGCCCCGTCCCAGTGCACCTGCTTGCCGAAATGCGTCACGAAGGTCCCGGCCCGCATCGGCACCGAGTTGTTGGGATCCCACTTGCGGCCGCTGCCGACCCACCAGGTGCCTTGCAGCACCGTGATGAAGCGGTCGTTGGGATGGAAGTGCGGCTTGCTGAAGTGGTTCCCCTTGAGCCACTTGTTCATCACGACGTAGAGGCCGCTTTTGTTGGGATCGCCGGCCAGCACGGCGCTGGCATTGCCGTTGCCGGAGGCCTTCAGGTCGATCTTGTCGGGCAGCTTGTAGATCACCGCCTTCGGATCGAGCTCGGCCGCGCTCGCCGTCCTGCTCATGAGCGCCTGCGCGCTGAAGGCCGCACCGATCGCGATCGCGGCATCACGTCTGCTGATCAGAGTCATTGGCACTTCCCTCTGTTCTGTGCCGGCGCGGTCGCCGGACTGCGGACCAAGTTTCGCCGGACGCCTCCGCCTAGTCCAGCCCGGGTGCCGCCTTGCCATTTGCGGGTCCGCGCACTAGCAATCCGCGTCTTCTCCTGCTCGTCATGGCCGGGCTTGTTGTCCCGGCCATCCACGCCTTCTTCGGCCCGCATATGCGGCAAGACGTGGATGGCCGGGACAAGCCCGGCCATGACGAAACAACTAAGGCATCCCGATCATGGCGACCTACAATCTCCTCCTCCTTCCCGGCGACGGCATCGGCCCCGAGGTCATGGCCGAGGTGAAGAAGCTCATCGCGTGGATGAACACGCACGGCATGGGCACCTTCAAGTTCGAGGAGGGCCTGGTCGGCGGCGCCTGCTACGACGCGAACGGTGCGTCCGTCACCGACGAGACGGTCGCGAAGGCGATGGCCGCAGACGCGGTGATCTTCGGGGCGGTCGGCGGGCCGAAGTGGGACAAGGTGCCCTATGACGTGCGCCCCGAGGCCGGGCTCCTGCGCCTGCGCAAGGACCTTGCGCTGTTCGGCAACCTGCGGCCGGCGATCTGCTATCCGGCGCTCGCCGATTCATCGAGCCTCAAGCGCGAGTTCGTCGACGGGCTCGACATCGTGATCGTGCGCGAGCTCACCGGCGGCGTCTATTTCGGCGAGCCGAAGACCATCACGGACCTCGGCAACGGCCAGAAGCGCGCGGTCGACACCCAGGTCTACGACACCTACGAGATCGAGCGCATTGCCCGTGTCGCCTTCGAGCTCGCGCGCAAGCGGCGCAACAAGGTCACCTCGATGGAAAAGCGCAACGTCATGAAGACGGGCGTGCTGTGGAACGAGGTGGTGACGCAGGTGCATGCACGCGAGTTCAAGGACGTGCAGCTCGAGCACCAGCTCGCGGATTCGGGCGCGATGCAGCTCGTGCGCCAGCCAAAGCAGTTCGACGTCATCGTCACCGATAACCTCTTCGGCGACGTGCTGTCCGACGTCGCCGCCATGCTCACGGGTTCGCTCGGCATGCTGCCGTCGGCCTCGCTCGGCGAGACCGATCCCAAGACGCGCAAACGCCGCGCGCTGTACGAGCCCGTGCACGGCTCGGCGCCCGACATCGCCGGCAAGGGGATCGCCAACCCGATCGCGATGATCGCCTCATTCGGCATGGCTTTGCGCTACTCCTTCGACATGGGCAGGCAAGCAGACATGATCGATCAGGCGATTGCGGCGACGCTCGCCAGGGGCTTGCGCACCGCCGACATCAAGTCAGAAGGCTGCAAGGTCGTCTCGACTTCGGAAATGGGCGACGCGATTCTCGCCGAGTTGGAAAAGCTCTCTGCGTAAAATAAAACGCGGCCCGAAAGAGCCGCGTTTTCGTAAAACCGCGTCTAGCCGCGATCAGTACTGAATCCAAGGATTGGTCTTGAACGGCAGGGTGAACGGCCCGGGCAGGGCGGTCTGGTTGCTGCCAAACGCCGTGTTATCGAGCACGCCGTCGGCGCGATGGTTGGGCGACCATGCATAGTTGTGAACGGAGGTCTCGCCCGGGAATTGCTCGGTGCCCGGATCAAGGTACGAGCGCTTCTGAATGATGATGCGGGTGCGGGTGCGGCCGTCTTCATCGCGGCTGACGAAAACCGTGTGCCCGTTGCCGGCGACCACGCGCTGCTTTTTCTTGGCGGCCGCATCGGCCGGCGCGGCCAGCAGGCCCAAAGCCGCAGCGGCAACGATCGTGGTGACAACGAATTTCAAGCGCATATTGGTCCTCGCCCAGGGCTGATGGTCAAACGCACTCTAGCTGGGTTCCGTTCGCCGCAATAGAGCGAATCACACGTAATTGTGACGCGGAATCCTTAAGAAAGCGGCCCCGCCCGGTCAGGCGCGGCCGAATCTTCAGAATGTTGGCGACGTGTGGCTTTTAGGTGCCGTAGTTTTTCGCAAGATAGTCGGCAATGGCCTTGGCGTCGGCGTCTTCGATCGGCGCGCCGTAGGCCTTGATCATCTTGGTCACCTCGGCGGTCCAGCCCCCCGCATTGAGGAACGGCGAATTCATCGGGATGTAGGCCAGCGTGTGGCAGGCTTGGCAATTGGCCTCCACCTTGTCGAGGCCGGGCGCCTGCTTGAGCTTAATCGCCTGCTCGGCCATCGCGGGAAGCGCGATCAGTGCGGCGATGAAAGCAATGATGTAGATCCGCATGGTGCTCTCCCCTCAGGCTGTCAGCGTGATGTTTTGCATCACATTGTTGTGGTAGCCGGCACCGTTGAAGATCAGATCAGTGACCTGACCCTGCCCGATCTTGTTGGTGGCGTTGACCATCACGGTATTCTTACCGTGCTTGGCATTGAGGTCGAAACTCCATGGGCGGAAGGCGAAGCGGCCGAGGTCTTGGCCGAGCACCGCGGAATTCCAGTTCTTGCCGCCGTCGCTCGACACCTCGACTTTGTTGATGCCGTAACCGCCGTCCCAGGCGAGTCCGGCGATTGTGATCTTGCCACGTTTGATCTTGTCGCCGTCGCGATGGCTGGTGATCAGCGAATTCACTACCATTTCGGTGATCGGCGTGTTGGGCGCGTATTCCTGCGACGTAAAGCGCGCCGCGATCGGGAATATGCCGACCGGAATCCGGTAGGCTGGGTTCATCCAGAAATTTTTGAATGGCTGCGTCAGCGCGTCGATCTTATTGACGTGCTTCATCCAATAGGTGCCGGTCCAGCCGGGCACCACGATGCGCGCCGGGAAGCCGTTGAAATGCGGCAACGGCGCGCCGTTCATTTCGTAAGCGATGATCGTATTTTCATCCATCGCCTTCCAGACCGGAATGCTTTTGACGAAGTCCGGCGTTTTGTCGACGACCGGGCCATCTGCGCCGCCGAACATGATTTCGATCGTCTCTTTCTTGAGTCCGACTTTGTCAAGCACGTCCTTGAGCCGCGCGCCCTTCCATCTCGCGCAGCCCATGGCGCCGTAACCCCACTCGACACCGGCGACATGTGGCTTGGACAGGCCGCGCCGGTTGCCCGAGCATTGATTGACCGCGACCACCTCGACCGCCGGCATTTTCTTCAGGTCGTCGAGCGTGAGTTCGACTTGGCCATTGGCACCGTCACCGCCGACCGCGATCTTGTAGCCCTCGGCTTTGACTTCCGGGATGTCCGCCAGATGATAGCGCACGAAGAACTGATCGTTCGGCGTGATCGGCGTCCGGAAGTATTCGAGCGGCGCTTCGTAATTCGGCGGCCGGTCGGCCAACTGGATCAGCGGCTTTTTGCCGGGCAGTGTGCCCATGGTCACGTAGCTGCCGACACCTTGCGGCACGCCCGGCGTCAGATCGACGCCGGCAGCATCCGCCTCGGAGAATTTCGGCAGGGCTATTCCGGATACGGCCAGTGCTGCTCCCGCGCCGGCGGTTTCCAACAAATGACGGCGAGTGATCATTATTCGCTCTCCCCAGAGGCTTCTTCTTCAGCCGACCCGGCCATCGCCGCGGCTTAGATAGCTTTATATGAATATGATCCGACGAAACTGTCGGCCGGTCAAATGAAAACGGCGGCCGGTCAGAGGCAATTGCTCTCGCGCTGCAAGTGCTAGCTTGAGCAAATGAGATGACGCCGCGCTGGTTGCGAACGCGGCTGCGTTCAACGGCCGATGCGGCGCGGCTCCGGACGGGTCGCCAACGCCTTCCACAGCAGCGTGTACTTGGGCGTCGATGCCAAGATAGGGTCGCGCTGGCCGCAGAAGCTGCGATTGAGCTCGGCTTGCGCGAACAACGCGCCGACTTTCGGCTCGCTGCCGGCCGACATCAGCGTCAACCGGTCGAGGGCGCAGGCGAGCGTTGGGCGTTCGATGAAATCGGCGCCGCCCCGGCAGAACCAGCCGGACAATTGCAGCATCGGATCATCATAGGAACGGACGAATGCGAGGCAATGTCGGGGCACGCCTTTCGACGTCTCAAAGGTGACGATATCAAGCGGACCGAATTTGCTCGTCAGTTGGTCTTCGGCTTGTTGCATCGTCATCGGTCCGAGCGCGTCTGCGTCCGTCGCAATGGTGGCCTTTGGGCCTGCGAAGCGGCTGATTTCATTGCCGGGGCGATAAATCTCGACCTGCAGGTAAGGCGCGACGCTGTCGGGTTCGCCCAGTTCGAGAATGTCCTTGCGCCCGCCGCCCACCGCGTGTCGGCGGATGGTGTAGTGGAATGGCACGTTGGCGGCCTCGGGGATCGACAGCGCGAAAGCAGGGAAGGGCCGCTCGATCTCGATCCACGGAGAATGAACGATAGCGATGGGAGTCATCGCAGGCGGTGATCGAAAAACATGCGCCGCGACGATGGACAACAGCGCCATCGCGCCCACATATGCGAGAGCGCGTACGAGGGCGGCAGGCAGTTCCTCGCGCCACGAATGCAAGGCCGGATGCATGGCCAGATCCTCGGCAAAGGCGCGAATTTGGCGCCGTTGTCTTGCATCAAGTTCTTGCTTAGAAGCTCCTGCTATTAAGTTCCGCTTGGACCGGCTGCGCCGGGGAATTATTTCGGAGAGTTAACAATGGGTTACAAGGTCGCGGTGGTGGGCGCCACTGGCAATGTCGGGCGCGAGATGCTCGGCATTCTGGCCGAACGCTCGTTTCCCGCCGATGAGGTGGTGGCGCTCGCCTCGCGCAAGAGCGTGGGCCAGGAGTGCTCGTTCGGCGACAAGACGCTGAAAGTGAAAGCGCTTGACCACTACGACTTCTCCGACGTCGATATCTGCCTGATGTCTGCGGGCGGCGCCGTCTCCAAGGAGTGGTCGCCCAAAATCGGCGCGCAGGGCGCGGTGGTGATCGACAACTCGAGCGCCTGGCGTATGGACCCGGATGTGCCGCTGATCGTGCCGGAGGTGAATGCCGACGCGGTCGCCGGCTTCACCAAGAAGAACATCATCGCCAATCCGAATTGTTCGACCGCGCAACTCGTGGTCGCGCTCAAGCCGTTGCATGACGCCGCGACCATCAAGCGCGTGGTGGTGGCGACCTATCAGTCGGTCTCGGGCGCCGGCAAGGACGCGATGGACGAATTGTTTTCGCAGACCAAGGCGGTATTCACGCTCGGCGAAATCGAAACCAAGAAGTTCTCGAAGCGGATCGCCTTCAACGTCATCCCACACATCGATGTGTTCATGGAGGACGGCTACACCAAGGAAGAATGGAAGATGGTGGTCGAGACCAAGAAGATTCTCGATCCCAAGATCAAACTCACCGCCACGTGCGTGCGAGTGCCGGTGTTCGTCGGCCATTCCGAAGCGGTGAACATTGAATTCGAAAAGCCGATCACGGTGGAGGAGGCGCAAGCCGTCTTACGCAACGCGCCCGGTTGCCTGGTCATCGACAAGCGCGAGCCCGGCGGCTACGTGACGCCGTACGAATGCGTCGGCGAAGACGCTACCTACATTAGCCGCATCCGCACCGACCCGACGGTCGACAACGGCCTGGAAATCTGGGTGGTGTCCGACAATTTGCGCAAAGGTGCGGCCCTCAATGCCGTGCAGATTGCGGAGACGCTGATCAACCGCAAGCTGATCAGCGCGAAAAAGAAGGCGGCCTGATTCCCGCTTGCGGGGAGAGGTTGAAAGAATCAAAACCTCGGCGCGGCGAACGTCTTGGCTTGCGCATCGGCGGCAACGCGCACAAATTTTCCAGATGCCGGATCATAGATCGACAAATCGCCGGTCGCGACGCCGAAGTACGCTGCGTGCAGGCTGAGCTTGCCGCGCTCGACCAGAATCTTCACGCAGGGAAACGTCATCAGGTTGTCGAGCGTGGTCAACGCCGCCTGCTGCTCGAGCGCGGTGACGTATTCGGCGAAGGAACGATTGCCGCGGGGGCCGAGTTTTTTCGCCGCCGGCGCGATCAGCGCCATCCAGTGGCCGATGAAGTCGCCGGGCGAAAGCGGCGCCGCTTCTTCGGCATAGGCGCGGATGCCGCCGCATTGCGCGTGCGCCAACACCACGATGTGCTTCACCCGCAGCGCCTGCACCGCGAATTCCAGCGCCGCCGACACCGCGCGTTGCGCACCGTCCGGCGTATAGGCCGGCACCAAGTTGGCGATGTTGCGCGCCACGAATAGTTCACCCGGCTTGGCGTCGAAAATTACCTCTGGCGAGACGCGCGAATCGCAACAGCCTATCACCATGATTTCCGGCTTCTGCCCGCTCTCGGCCAACTCGCGATAACGATCCTGCTCGCTCGGCAGGCGACCGTTGGCGAAGGCGCTGTAACCATCGATCAGTCGGCGCGGAAAGTTCATTGTCGGGTGATGCTCCATTTTGCCCAATTTATCGACTATCGATGAAACCAAGCAAACGCCATGCTTTTCTCGTCGAGACCGGCCCCGCCGTGGTTCCGCCCGCGTTTTGATTGCGCCAGTGCCAGTTTTGTTCGATTCCACCCGTGGAATCTCGCCATGTTCATTGCCCGTTCAGGTGAAATCGACGAGTGAGAGGCGAAAAGATTGTCCATGCTGCAGCCGAACAAGCCCATCGTTGCCGACCCGCCGTCGCTGCGCTCGCGCGCGCACGGCTTCTCGGCGCCGCAGATCGGCGTGCTGTTCGCCGCGTTCATGTTGCTCATTTCCATTCCGATTTGGACCCACCCGCTGCCACCGCTGTCGGACTATGTCAATCATCTCGCGCGTATGCACGTGATGGCGACGTTGTCGCACAATGCGCAGCTCGCGCATTTTTACCAAGTCGACTGGCAGGTCATTCCGAATTTGACCATGGATCTGATCGTGCCGCGGTTGGCGCGCGTCATGAACGTTTACCTCGCCGGGCAAATGTTCATCGTCGGCATGTTCGCGCTGATCATTTCCGGCTGCCTCGCGCTCAATCGCGCCTTGATCGGTCGCTGGTCGGTCTTCCCACTGTTCGCGTTTCCGCTGCTCTACAACTACGTTTTCCTTGTCGGGTTGATGAACTACATCTTTGGCATCGGGGTCGCCTTGTGGGCGCTTGCCGGCTGGGTCGCGCTGCGCGAGCGCGCCTGGCCTGCGCGCATTGCATTATCGACCGCTTTCGTGCCGGCGTTGTTCTTCTGCCACCTCTCGGCGCTCGGCATCTACGGCGTCGGCGTGCTCTCGTTCGAGATTTCGCGGCTGTGGCAGCGCCGGCTCAAGCCTTGGCCGGCCCGTATCGTCGATTTCGTTGCCAGCGGCCTGCCATTTCTCGCCGCCGCGCCGCTGTTGATGATGAGCCCGACCATGAATCTCGTCGGCGCGACCTATTGGGATCAGCGCGGCAAGATGGACGGCTTGATGTATGTCGTAAGCAACTATTCCGACATCGTCGCCTTTTTGATCGTGATTACGATGGTCGCCGGGATTGTCTGGGCGGTCCGTCACCGCGTCCTGCGTTTTCATCCAGTGGTATTCGCGCTGCTGATCGTCGGCGTCGTCGTCTACCTCGCGCTGCCGCGCATCATGTTCGATACTTACATGACCGATCAGCGCGTGCCGCTCGGCGTCGTTTTCATGCTGTTCGCCTGCGGCGATCTGGAGTTGCGCCGCCGATTGGTGCGGCGGGTCGCCCTGGTGGTGCTGGTCGTCTTGATCAGCACGAGACTTATCGAGATCGACTACAACTGGTCGCAGCTGTCGGATTCGACCAGCGAATTCCGCTCGTCGGTGCGGCGCATCGCCCCGGGCTCCAAGGTTTTCGTCGCTTATGCCGACCGCTCGCTCGGCGAGGACGTGCGCGATCTCGGCTTGGTACACGCTGCCTGCATCGCCACCATTGAACGTTCCGCGCTGGTCACGACCGTATTCACGACCGCCGGGAAGCAGATTCTTCATGTGCGGCCCGAATTTCACGATTACACCGATCTGCGCGACGGCACGCCGCCAGCGGTGGCGCAACTCATTCAAGCGGTCGATCATCCTTTGCCGTGGATGCCCGCGTTCTGGCTGAACTGGACCAAATTCGACTATCTCTACCTCCTCTTCACCGAGGATGAGGCGCCCAACCCCGATCCCGCCCACCTGAAGCTGGTCGCCGACGGCGATCGCTTCCAGCTCTACAAAATCCTCAAGCCGCAAACCGCATCAGCCAAGTAATCGGCGTCCGCGCGGCTTGATAGTTTGCCGACGCCCGATAGAGTTGGCGGCATGAGTATCCGTCCGCGCCGCAGCATGCTGTACATGCCGGGCTCCAATGCCCGTGCCCTCGAGAAAGCGAAAACGCTGACCGTCGACGGCGTTATCCTCGACCTTGAGGATTCTGTCGCGCCCGACGCCAAGGAAACCGCCCGCAAGCAGGTGGTCGACGCGGTCAAAGCCGGAGGCTTCGGCAAGCGTGAGGTGTTCATCCGGGTCAATGGCGTCGACACGCCCTGGCACGCCGACGATCTTTCCGCCGCCGCCCACGCCGCGCCTGATGCCATTCTGGTGCCGAAGGTCGTCAACCCGGACATGCTTGAGATGATCGGCCGCCGTCTGCTCGACATGGGCACCGATCACAAGACGCGGGTCTGGGCGATGATCGAGACGCCGCTCGCCATCTTCAATATTCAATCGATCGCCGCCGAGGCGAAGGATTCCGAGTCGCGCCTGTCTGGCCTCGTCATGGGCACCAACGATCTCGCCAAGGACACGCGCGCCCACCTGGTATCGGGTCGGGCGCCGATGCTGTCCTGGCTGTCGACCTGCGTCGCCGCCGCGCGCATTTATGGCATCGATATTGTCGACGGCGTCTATAACGACATCGACAACACCGAAGGCTTCGAGGCCGAGTGCAAACAGGGCGTCGAGTTCGGCTTCGACGGCAAGACCCTGATTCATCCGAGCCAGATCGTGCCGTGCAACAAAGCCTTCTCGCCATCGCCCGACGAAGTTGCGCAGGCGCGCAAGGTGATTGCCGCCTTCGATCTGCCGGAAAATAAGAGCAAAGGCGTGATTTCGATCGACGGACGCATGGTCGAACGCCTGCACGCCGATATGGCGCGCCGCACTGTGGCTATCGCCGAGGCAATCGAGGCTCAGTAGCGCACGTTCCAAAAGAGACCGGCGCAGGTGAAAATGTTTTAGGGGAGGAAGCCATGCGACGACGCGACTTCATGACGCTCATTGGCGGCGCGGCCGTCGCTGTCCCATTCGGCGCGCGTGGCGAGATTGAATATCCAACGCGTCCGATCACCCTGATCGTTCCCTACGCGGCCGGCGGCGGCAACGACGTGCTGGCGCGCGGCGTCGCCGAGCCGATGGGCAAGACGCTCGGCCAACCGGTCGTGGTCGAGAACCACGGCGGCGCCGGCGGCTCGCTCGGCACCCGCCAAGTCGCCAAGGCCACACCCGACGGCTACACGCTCGGGCTCGGCGGCACCGGAACGTTGGCTGTCGATCCGACGCTTTATCCAAACGTCGGCTACGATCCGCGCAAGGATTTCGCGCCGGTCGGCCTGATCGCGACTAGCCCGCTCATCATCCTGGTGAACCCGTCATTGCCGGCTCGCAGCGTGCAGGAGTTGATTGCGCTCGCCAAGAAGCAGCCCGGCAAGCTCAACTACGCTTCGGCGGGTCTCGGCAGCGGCATCCATCTCGGCACCGTGCTGTTCGCGCTCACTGCCGGCATCGAGCTCACGCATATTCCATACAAAGGGTCGGGGCCAGCGCTCACCGATCTGCTCGGCAATCACGTAGCGATCTACTTCTCGTCGCTGCCGCCGGCCATCGGGCTGGTAAAGGAAGGCAAGCTGCGCGCGCTCGGCGTCACCAGCCTGAAGCGCTCGCCGATCTTCCCCGACGTGCCGACGGTGGCGGAGCAAGGCCTGCCCGGCTTCGAGGCCGTGCTGCACTATGGAATTGTCGCGCCGGCTGGCACACCGGGTCCTGTCGTCGACAAACTCAACGCCGCGCTACGCACCGCGCTCAAAAGCGAAGACGTGCATAAGCGCATCGCCACCGAGGGCGCCGAGCCGCTGCCGACCACGCCCGATGAGTACGCCGCCGACATCGACCGCGAAGAAACCAAATGGTCGGCGCTGGTGAAGAAGGTCGGCCTGAAGGCGAAGTGATGCGATGGCGGCGGGACCGGCAGCCGATATTCCAAAGCGAGAAATCTGTCTCGACTGCGGCGACTACCTGCTACGCACGGTGACCGGCGAGGATGCGTCGGATCGTTGGGCGAGCTGGATGGCGGAGCCGAAAAACCTGCGTTTGCTCAACGCCGCGCCGAAGGCGATGACGCCGCAGGATATCGTCCGTTACATCAATCAGTTCGATCAGCGCTCGCATCTGCTCATCGGCATTTTCGAGAAGCTGGGCGGCTCGCAGATCGGCTTTTTCCGCCTCGACATCGATCACCGGCTGAAGCGCTGCCTGATGTTTCTTTTGATCGGCGAGCAGAAGTACCGGCACTGGCGCGTGACCGATGACATCCGCGGGCCGTTTCAGGATTACATATTCGACGCGCTCGGCCTCAACACCATTTTGGCAACGGTGCTGGAGAGCAACCAAGCGATGATCCGATATATGCTCAAGTCGGGCTGGACTTTCGACAAGAGGTCCGAGCGTCATGTCAAATCGCAAACGGACGGCACGATGCTGGACCTGTGCTTCATGCACCTGTCGCGCGAAGCCTGGATGGCATGGAAAAA
>DASUGZ010000218.1:0-17186 GCA_036273755.1 Pseudolabrys sp. | reverse complement strand
CGGCCCCCTCCCGCAAGGGGAGGGGGAGAAGAGGCGGAAGCCGGGCCCCCCTCCCGCAAGGGGAGGGGGAGAAAAGGCGGAAGCCCCCTCCCGCGAGGGGAGGGGGAGAAAAGGCGGAAGCTCAGACCCGTTCGATCAGCGCCGCGATCCCCTGCCCTACGCCAATGCACATCGTGGCAATCGCGCGTTTGGCGCCGAGCGTTTCCAGCGCGTTCACCGCCGTCAGCGCCAGCCGCGCGCCCGACATGCCGAGCGGATGACCGAGCGCGATCGCCCCGCCATGCGGATTGACCTGTTCGGCATCGTCAGCAAGGCCGAGCTGCCGCAGGCAGGCAAGCGACTGCGAGGCGAACGCTTCGTTGATCTCGATCAAATCATAATCGCCGATCTTGTGGCCGAGCCGTTCCATCAGCTTGCGCGTCGACGGCACCGGGCCGATGCCCATGATGCGCGGCGGCACCGCCGCAGACGCTATGCCGAGGATGCGCGCGCGCGGCTTAAGCCCATGCTCTTTCACCGCCGCTTCCGAGGCGACGATCATGGCCGCCGCGCCGTCATTGACGCCGGACGCATTGCCGGCGGTGATGGTGCCCGGATTGCGCACGAAAGGCTTGAGCTTGGCGAGCTGTTCGAGCGAGGTCTCGCGTGGGTGCTCGTCCTTGTCGACCTTGATCGTCTCTTTCCGCCCGGCGATCTCGACCGGCACGATCTCCTTGGCGAAGAAACCCGAAGCAACGGCCTTGGCCGCGCGCTGCTGCGAGCGCAACGCAAACGCGTCCTGGTCGGCGCGGGTGACCTGGAAATCCTCGGCGACGTTCTCGGCCGTCTCCGGCATGGCATCGACGCCGTATTGCGCCTTCATCAGCGGATTGATGAAGCGCCAGCCGATCGTGGTGTCGAAAATCTCCGCCTTGCGCGAAAAGGCCTCGTCGGCCTTGCCCTGGACGAAGGGCGCGCGCGTCATCGATTCGACGCCGCCGGCAATGGCGAAGTCCATCTCGCCGGCGCGAATGGCGCGCGCCGCGGTGCCGACCGCCTCGAGACCGGAAGCGCAGAGGCGATTGACGGTGACGCCCGGCACACTGTCGGGCAAGCCGGCCAGCAACAGCGCCATGCGGGCAACGTTACGGTTGTCTTCACCGGCCTGGTTGGCGCAGCCGAAATAGACCTCCTCGAGCTTGGTCCAGTCGACCTTGGCGTTGCGCGCCATCAACGCCTTGATCGGCACGGCGGCAAGGTCGTCGGTGCGTACTTTCGACAGCGAGCCGCCGTAGCGCCCGATCGGCGTACGCACCGCGTCGCAAAGGAAGGCTTCACGGCTCGCCATCACGCCGCCTCCGCATGGGCGCGGGCGGTACGCGCATGCAGATCCCGCAGCACTTCGAGTTCGCGCGCGGTCGGCGGCGGGGTCTCCGCGACTTTGGCCGCGAAACGGATCTTCCAGCCGGCGTTATCCTGTACCTGGTCGCGCGTCACGCCGGGATGAAGCGAGACCACCGTCATTTCCTTGGTCTCGGGGTCAGGCTCGAACAGCGCCAGATCGGTGATCAGTCTCGTGGGACCTTTGGTTTTCACGCCGAGCTTGGCGCGGCTGTCGCCGCCGCTGACATGACCAATCGAGGTGACGAAATCCAACCTATCGACAAAGCTCCGCTTGCCCTGTGCCATGATGATGAAGATTTCGCCGCAACTGGTTGCGATCTCCGGCGCGCCGCCGCCGCCCGGCAGCCGCACCTTGGGCTTGTCGTAAGCGCCGACCACCGTGGTGTTGAGGTTTGCATATTTGTCGATCTGCGCGCCGCCGAGGAAGCCGATCTTGATACGGCCGCCTTGCAGCCAGTAGCGAAACATCTCCGGCACCGACACCGTGGTCAGCGCCGTCTCGCATAGTTCGCCATCGCCAATCGACAAAGGCAGCACGTTCGGTTTGGTGGCGAGCGTGCCGGATTCGTAGATCAGCGTGATACCGGGCGCGTGGGTGAGGCGGGCGAGATTGCAGGCGGCGGACGGCTGGCCGATGCCGACGAAACATATGTCATCGTTCTTCAGCGCGCGCGCCGCGGCGACGGTCATCATCTCGTTCGGTTTGTAATCGGCCATGATCTACTCCGCCGCCGCGCGATGTTTACGCGCATATTGGGCGTAAGCCTCGGGACCTTTGTCCAGGACATTCGTCTTCATCCACGCGAGGAAGCCGTCGCGGTCGCGCGCGATCTCGTCCCATTGCTTGTAGTAGGCGTTGTTGCGCGGGTAATGGCCCTGCGCATAGGACGGGAAGGCGCCACCTGGCACTTCGGCGACGGAGCCGACGGTCCAATGCGGCAGCACCACGGCGTTGAGACTGCGGTCGGACGGCAACTCGTCGACGATCTCCTCCACCGTCACCACCGAACGCTTCGATGCCAGCACCGCTTCCTTCTGCACGCCGAGCACGCCCTCGATCATGACGTTGCCCTGCTTGTCGGCGCGCTGCGCATGGATCACCGCCACGTCCGGCCGATGCGCCGGGATGGCGGCGAGTTCCTCCCCGGTGAATGGACAAGTGACACGCTTGATCTTGGCATTCACCTTCGGCAGGTCGCCGCCGATATAGCCGCGGAAAATGGCGCAGGGCAGCCCGGCCGCCCCCGCTTCATAGGCATTCGCCATGGCGGCGTGCGAATGCTCCACGATCGCCAGCGGCTGCGGCCAGGCGTTTTCCACCGCGTCGCGGAAGCGGTGCAGCGAGCCGACGCCGGGATTGCCGCCCCAGGAGAAAATGAGCTTATCGACGCAACCCATGCCGATGAGCTGGTCGTAGACCAGGTCCGGCGTCATCCGGATCAGCGTCAGGCGTTTGCGGCCTTGGCGGATGATCTCGTGACAGGCCGCGTGCGGAATGAGGTGGGTGAAGCCTTCCAGCGCCAGCGTGTCGCCGTCGTGGACGGCGGACTGGATGGCTTCGGCGAGCGACGAAATACGCGCCATGCGCTACAGGATCCCGGTTGCGGCACCGTATTTACGGCCCGGCAAAGGCAGGGTCAAATGGCCGGATCGGGACAAGTTGGGGCTCAAACGACCATGCTGGCCGCAGAACCGATCTTCACCATCCACGCCGAGTTGAGCGCCATCATGAATCTGGGCCGCACGCCCTATGGCGAGCGGCGCATCATCGATATCACCGGAGGCACCGTGCAAGGCGCGAAGCTCCGGGGACGCATTTTGCCCGGCGGCGCCGATTGGCAGATCGTGCGCGGCGACGGCGCCGCCGACATCAGCGCGCGCTACACCATCGAGACCGACGCCGGCGCGCGCATTCTGGTCAAGAGCGACGGCCTGCGTCACGGGCCGCCCGAAGTGCTGGAGCGGCTGGCGCGGGGCGACAGCGTCGATCCTTCGCTCTATTATTTCCGCACCGTCATGCGGTTCGAGACCTCAGACCCCGCGGTCGACTGGCTCAACCGCATTCTGGCGTTGGCGCGCGGCCAGCGTGAGGCCCGTGCTGTGCGGCTCGACGTGTACGAGGTGACATAAGTGCCCAATGATTTGAAAATGAACCTGCCGGCTTCGCTTGCCGTCGAACGGCAAGGCGCGGTTGCCATCCTGCGGCTGACGCGGCCGGAGAAGCGCAACGCGCTGAACGACGAGACCATAATTGGCATCGAGACCTTCTTCACCGCGCTGCCCGACGATATCGGCGCCGTGCTGCTCGCCGGCGAGGGCGAGCATTTCTCGGCCGGCCTCGACCTCGGCGAATTGCAAGATCGCGACGTCACACAGGGCATCGCCCATTCCGGGCTGTGGCACCGCGCCTTCGGCAAGATCCAATTCGGCAAGGTACCGGTGGTCGCCGTACTGCATGGCGCGGTGGTCGGCGGCGGGCTGGAACTCGCAGCCGCCGCGCATGTCCGCGTTGCCGAGCGCTCGGCCTATTACGCGCTGCCTGAAGGCAGCCGCGGCATCTATGTCGGCGGCGGCGGGTCGGTGCGGCTGCCGCGCTTGATCGGCGTCGCGCGCATGATGGACATGATGCTCACCGGCCGCACTTATTCGGCCGAGGAAGGCCAGGGGTTCGGGCTTTCGACGTATCTGGTCGAGCCCGGCAAGGGCTTCGCCAAGGGCCTGGAACTCGCCACCCGCATCGCCGGCAACGCGCCGCTGACCAATTTCGCGGTGATGCAGGCGCTGCCGCGCATCGCCGAGATGGACCCGGCTGCGGGCTACGCCGTCGAAGCGCTGATGTCGGCGATCGCGCAGGCCGACCCGCAAGCCAAGGCGCGACTTCGCGACTTTTTAGAAAAACGCGCGCCCAAGACGACGCGCGGTCAGCCATGACCGCCGCTCTGGCATCGGTGTTGCGGACTTCGGCACCCTTGCGGCCGGTGCGTCTCGGTACTTTCGATGCCGTGCTGGAGCGCGAGCAAAGCGGCATCATCCATATCCGCACTGCGCAGGCGTTGCCGCCTTACCATGCGACACTCAGCGCGCCGCTCGAACATTGGGCCAAGGCCGCGCCGGACCGCACCTTCCTCGCCCAGCGCAATGCCGAAGGTGCCTGGCGCACGCTCAGCTATGCCGAGGTCCTGGCGACCATCCGGCGAATCGGCGCGGCACTCTTGCGGCGCGGGCTGTCGCCGGAGCGGCCGATCGCGATCATCTCCGGCAACGACATCGAGCATGCGCTGCTGGCGCTGGCGGCGATGCATGTCGGCATTCCGTATGCACCGGTTTCGGCCGCCTATTCGTTGTTGTCGAACGACTTCGGCAAGCTGCGCGCAATCCTCGATCTGCTGACGCCCGGCATGGTGTTTGCCAACGACGGCGGGCCCTTCGCGCGCGCGCTCTATCAGACGGTGCCCGACGACATCGAGCTGGTGGTCGCGCGCAATCCGCTCGGCGACCGGCCGGTGACGCTGTTCAAGGACCTGATCGGCGAGGAGGATGCGTCAGGCATCGCTGCGGCGCAGCGTCGTGTCACGCCCGACAGCATAGCCAAGTTCTTGTTTACCTCCGGCTCGACCGGCAACCCGAAGGGCGTCATCAACACCCACCGCATGCTGTGCTCGAACCAGGCCATGCTCGCGGCAGGCTTCGCCTTCGTTAACGACGAGCCGCCGGTGGTGGTCGACTGGCTGCCCTGGAGCCACACCTTCGGTTCGAACCACAACTTCAACATGGTGCTGGTCAACGGCGGCTCGCTCTATATCGACGACGGCAATCCGACGCCGGCCGGCGTGCCGAAGACCGTGCGCAATCTCCGCGAGATCGCGCCGACCATCTATTTCAACGTGCCCAAAGGTTACGAAGCGCTGGTGCCGCACTTCCGCACCGACGAGACGCTGCGTAAGAATTTTTTCAAGCACCTGAAAGTGCTGTTCTACGCCGGCGCCGGCTTGAACCAGACCACCCGCGACGACCTCGACCAGCTTGCGGTCGAGACCACCGGCGAGCGTATCATCTTCCTCTCTTCGCTCGGCTCGACAGAGACCTCGCCGCTGGCGCTCGCCTGCACCTTCGATTTCGACCGGCCCGGCAATATCGGCTTGCCGGCGCCCGGCGTCGAACTCAAGCTGGTGCCGAACGAGGGCAAACTCGAAGCGCGCCTGCGCGGCCCGCACATCACGCCCGGCTACTGGCGCCAACCGCAGCTGACGCGCGAGGCGTTCGATGAAGACGGCTTCTACAAGATCGGCGACGCGCTGAAATTCGCCGATTCCGCCGATCCAGGCCAAGGCTTTCTGTTCGACGGCCGCATCGCCGAGGATTTCAAGCTGTCGACCGGCACCTGGGTCAGCGTCGGACCGTTGCGTGCGCGCTTCATCGACGCCTGCGCGCCGTTGGTGCGCGACGTGGTGTTCGCCGGGCCGAACCGCGACGACATCGTGGCGCTGGTGTTCCCGGATTACGAGGCCTGCCGCAGGCTCGCGCCCGAGCATGCCGCGAATGCTGCGCCGGAAGCGGTATTCGGCGACGCTCGCGTGCGGCTGAAGTTCGCCGCGCTGCTCGACGCGCTGGCCGCCAGCAGCCCCGGGTCGTCGACCCGCGTGGTGCGCGCGATTCTGCTGGCCGAGCCGGCGTCGATGGATAAAGGCGAAATGACCGACAAAGGCTCGATCAACCAGCGCGCGGTGCTGAAAAACCGAGCCGCGCTGGTGGACGAGCTTTATGCAACGCCGCTATCCTCGCGCGGCATCGCCATCAAAGGCGCATAAGAGGCCCGAGCCATGGAGATCAAGGGACAGGCCGCGGTCGTCACCGGCGGCGCATCCGGACTGGGCGCGGCCACTGCGCGCGCGCTCGGCGCCGCCGGCGCGAAGGTCGCCGTGCTCGACGTCAACGAAAAGGCCGCCGCCGAAGTCGCCGCCAGCATCAACGGCGTTGCCGCGGCCTGCGACGTCGCCGACAGCGCCAGCGCGGAAGCCGCGCTCAAGCAGGCAGCCAGCCAGCATGGTCCCGCGCGCGTCCTCATCAATTGCGCCGGCGTCGGTCCGGCCAAGCGCATCGTCGGCCGCGACGGGCCGATGCCGCTCGCCGACTACGAGCGCGTCATCCGGGTCAACCTAATCGGCACCTTCAACATGATGCGGCTCGCCGCAGCGGGGATGCAGCCGCTTCCGCCGCTTGCCGACGGCGAACGCGGCGTGATCGTCAACACGGCGTCCATCGCCGCCTTCGAGGGGCAGGTCGGGCAAGCTGCCTATTCGTCGTCGAAGGGCGGCGTCGCCGCGCTGACCGTTCCGGCGGCGCGCGAATTTTCCGCATTCGGCGTGCGCGTGCTCGCCATCGCGCCCGGCATTTTCGGCACGCCGATGCTGCGGGCGCTGCCGCAGGAGGCGCAGGATTCGCTCGGCGCCTCGGTGCCGTTCCCGAAGCGGCTCGGCGAACCGCGCGAGTTCGCGGCGCTGGTGCTGCATTGCATCCACAACGGCTACCTCAACGGCGAGGTCATCCGCCTCGACGGCGCGCTGCGCATGGCGCCCCGATGAGCCTTGGCATCAAGCTTGGCCGCGCATGACCTTCAGCAACACCCGCAGCGTGCGCATCGAATGGGGCGACTGCGATCCCGCCGGGATCATTTTCTACCCGCGCTACTTCGACATTTTCGACGCGTCGACGACGGCGCTGTTCGAGCGCGCGCTGGGCATGACCATGATCCGCTATCTCAAAGCGTTCGATTTCGCCGGCCATCCGTTGCAGCGCACGCGGGCGCGCTTTATCCGGCCGACACGCTACGGCGACGATGTCACCGTGGATTCGACGATCAGCTTCGGCGATTCGAGTTTTGACGTCGAGCACCGCCTCAGCCTCAACACCGTCACCTGCGTCGAATGCTCGGAGACGCGCGTCTGGATGGTGCGCGATCCCGCCAGCCCCGGCGGCTGCAAGGCGGTGCCGGTGCCGGACAGGGTGGGAGCAAAGTTCGGCGCCTAGGCGGCTACTCCACTTCCGCCGCAATCTTCTTCAGAACTTGCAGAAACCGCACGCGGTCGCGGCGGCCGATAATGCCATCGAGCACGCGCTCGTGGCGGCGGGCGCAGCGCGTGAGCAGGGTCAGCGTCTTCTTGCCGGCCGGCGTCAGATTGAGCCGGTAGGTGCGGCGATCCTCACGCATGCGCCGGCGCTCGACCAGGCCGCGACCCACCAGGTCCTCGACCACCGGCGTGAGACTCGATTTGTCGCGGCCGTTGGCGTGGCTCAATTCGGTCTGGCTGATGCCGGGATTGCGCGCGATCAGCGTCAGGGTTGCGAACCGTCCAGGGCTCTCGCCGATTTCCTGCGAGCGGCGCGAGAACGCCGCGAAGGCATGCTCCTGCGCCATGCGCAAGTTGAAGCCGACCCAATGTTCGAGGGGGCCGAATTTGAGTGAATCGGCAATTGTTTCGCCTTTTTTCCCTCGCCGCACCCGGCCGCTGGTGTTAACCGACATCGCGTTGTCCTCAGTCGAGCCCGGCCGCTGGACGCGCCGGCGGAAATATATTTCGGCAGTTTAGTTTGTCGTCAAACTATATCCTTTACAACATCTGGCACATACGGCTGAATATCGCGACTTCGGCACAATAATAGTCGGCTGCAATCGCAGACCGGACACCGCCGATGAGCTTCCGGGGAGGAGCCTGATGACAACCCGACACGCAATTTGCGCCGTCACGCTGGCCGCCGCGCTGATCGGCGGAGCCGCGCCGACCATCGCCCAGGAAAAGACCTTCGAGCTCAAGCTGTCGCACTGGGTGCCGGCCTCGCATCCCTTGCAGAAGGCGCTGGAAGACTGGGGCGCCGCGGTTGAGAAGGCCTCCGGCGGCACGCTGCACTACAAGGTTTATCCGGCGCAGCAGCTCGGCAAGGCCTTCGACCACTACGACATGGCGCGCGACGGTATTGCCGATCTCACCTACATCAACCCCGGCTATCAACCCGGCCGCTTTCCGGTCATCGCCGCCGGCGAATTGCCGTTCCTGATCTCGGACACCGAAGGTGGATCGAAGGGGCTCGACACCTGGTACCGAAAATACGCAGCCGCCGAAATGAAGGACGTTAAGTTCTGTCTCGCTTTCATTCATGCGCCGTCGTCGTTCCATTCGCGCACCAAAAAGATCGTCGTGCCCGCGGACATCAAAGGCATGAAGATCCGTCCGGCCGATGCCACCATCGCCAGCTACATGACGCTGCTCGGCGGCACCAACGTGCAAGCCGCGGCGCCGGAAGTGCGCGACGTGATCGAGCGCGGCGTCGCCGACGGCGTGACGTTCCCATGGGGTTCGCTGGTGCTGTTTGGCATCGACAAAGTCACAAAATATCATATGGACGCGCCGCTCTACGTCACCACCTTCGCCTTCGTCTTCAATAAAGACAAATACAATCAGATGTCGCCGCGCCAGAAGAAGGCGATCGACGACAACTGCAACACCGATGCGGCCGGCCGCGTCGGCGGACCGTGGGGCAAGTTCGAGGATGCCGGCATCGACAAGGTGAAAGCCGAGGCGGGCCAGGAAGTCTACAAACTGACGCCGGAGCAAACGGCGATGTGGAAGAAGGCCGCCGAGCCGCTGGTCAAGACCTGGGCCGATGGCGTCAAGAAGGTCGGCGTCGACCCCGACGCGGCCATGAAAGAGCTGCGCGCCGATCTCGCCAAATTCAACGCGCTAGCGAAGTAGCGGCGCCGGAGGAAATGACACGGCGGCGGGACCGGTTCCGCCGCCGTTGTGCACATCCAACGTGACGCATCTGGAGCGGACATGAACCGCGTCTACATGGATCGCTTTATCGATACGATCGAATGGATTGCCGCTTTTTTTGTCGGTCTTGTCGCGCTCAATATCTTTGTCGCAGTTTTGCTGCGTAACGTATTCAATTACGCGATCCCGGATTCCTACGATTTCGGCCGGCTGACGCTCGGCATTCTGATCTTCTGGGGTATCGCGGCGACCTCCTATCGCGGCGGCCATATCACCGTCGATCTGGTCTGGGCCAACGTTTCGCCGAAATACCAACGCTTCATCGACGTGTTCGCGACGCTGGTGTTGCTGTTCGTCGTGACGGTGCAGACCTACACGCTGTTCGATAAAGTGCGCGGCACTTATTACGACCACGTGCTGACGTTCGATTTGCGGCTGCCGACTTGGCCGTTCTTCGCGGTCGCCTGGATCGGCGACGTTTCCGCGGTCCTGCTTATTGCGATGCGCACCTATCGGCTGATCTTTCAGCCGGATTTGATGAGCGAGCCGAAAATCAGACCGGTCGAGTGATGAGCACAGACGCCGTCGCTATCCTCGGTTTTGTCGCGCTGTTCTCGCTGATGCTGCTGCGCGTGCCGGTCGGCATGGCGATGGGTTTGGTCGGCGTTTCCGGCTTCAGCTATCTGGTCGGCGGCATGCCGGCGCTCAAGCTGGTCGGTGCAACGTCGATGCGCACGGTCACCGACTACACCTTCGGCGTCATCCCGATGTTCCTGCTGATGGGAACGTTCGTTTCGAATTCGGGGATGAGCCGCGACCTGTTCAAGGCGGCGAATGGATTCGTCGGCCATCTGCGCGGCGGGCTCGGCTTCGCCACGGTCGCCGCCTGCGGCGGCTTTGCCGCCATCTGCGGCTCGTCGGTGGCAACCGCCGCCACCTTTTCCGCCGTCGCCTATCCGGAAATGCGCCGCTTCGGCTACCCGCAGAGCTTCGCCACCGGCGTGATCGCGGCTGGCGGCACGCTCGGCGCCATGCTGCCGCCATCCACCGTGCTCGCGGTCTACGGCATCATCACCGAACAGGACATCGGCAAGCTGTTCATCGCCGGCATCATCCCCGGCCTGCTCGCCATGACCATGTATCTGACCACGATTTTCGTCATCGGCCGCCTGCGGCCTGGATTCCTGCCATCGGGTCCGCCGACGGACTGGCGCGAAAGGTTTGCCGGCCTGAAGGACATCTGGGCGCCGATGCTGCTTTTCGTCTTCGTCATTGGCGGGCTGTATGGCCTGCCCTTCCTGCCGCGCTTCACGCCGACCGAAGCCGGAGGCGTCGGCGCCACCGGTGCGTTTCTGATCGGCCTGTTCACCGGCCGGCTGAACAAGGACAAAATCCTGATGTCGCTACTGCAGGCGACGCGCACAGCCGCTGCGGTGTTCACCGTGCTGATCGGCGCGCTGATCTTTGGCTATTTCCTGACCATCACGCAGACGCCGCAGAAGGTCACCGAGTTCCTCACCGGGCTCGGCCTCGGCAGCTACGGCGTGCTGGCGCTGATCATGCTGATGTACCTGGTGCTCGGTTGCCTGATGGATGCGATGGCGATGATCATCCTGACGGTGCCGATCATTTTCCCGGTCGTCACCCATCTCGGCTTCAACCCGATCTGGTTCGGTGTCATTATCGTCATGACCGTTGAACTTGGCCTGATCCACCCGCCGGTGGGAATGAACGTGTTCGTGATCAAAAGCGTGGTGAAGGACGTGAGTTTCACCACCATTTTCAAGGGCGTGGTGCCGTTTATCGTCACCGACCTGGTCCGGCTGGTGATCCTGATCGCCTTTCCGATCCTGGCGCTCTGGCTGCCCTCGCATATGTAGGGCAGAACCGGTATAATAGTTTGAAGTCCAACTAATTGGCGCAACCCATATGGAACGCTCGTTCAAGAAAGAAGTGCAGGCGCTGAAACTCGGCGATGGCGACACCTTCCGTGGCGAAGGCATCCTCGCCGTCACCAAGGCGCTGCTGCAATCGGGCGTCTCCTACGTCGGCGGCTATCAGGGCGCGCCGATTTCGCATCTGCTCGACGTCCTGGTCGATGCCAAGGACATCATGGCCGAACTCGGCGTGCATCTCGAGACCTGCGCCAATGAAGCCTCGGCCGCCGCCATGCTCGGCGCCTCGATCAACTACCCCTTACGCGGCGCGGTGACCTGGAAGTCCATCGTCGGTACCAACGTCGCGGCCGACGCGCTGTCCAACCTCGCCTCGCCCGGCGTCGTCGGCGGCGCCATGATTATCCTCGGTGAGGATTACGGCGAAGGCGCCAGTGTCATCCAGGAGCGCTCTTATGCCTATGCGCTGAAATCCGGCATCTGGCTGCTCGATCCGCGCCCCGACCTGCCGTCGATCGTGCGCATCGTGGAGAAAGGCTTCGAGCTTTCGGAAGCGAGCCACGCGCCCGTGATGCTGGAGCTGCGCATCCGCGCCTGCCACGTCACCGGCGAATTCGCCGCCAGCAACAACCGCAAAGGCGTCGCCTCCGGCATCGACAAGCTGCCGGGGCCGGGGCCCTTCAACTACTCGCGGCTATCGCACCCGCCGGTGACCTTCGTCCAAGAGAGATTGAAGGTCGAGGAGCGCATGCCGGCAGCGCGTGCTTTTATCGTTGAGCACAAGCTCAATGAGACGATCGCGGGCGATCTCGCCGACATCGGCATCGTCGTCATGGGCGGTCTTACGACCAGCGTGCTGCGCGCGCTCGAGCGCATGGGGCTCGCCGACGTCTACGGCGCCTCGCGCGTGCCGATGCTGGTGCTCAACGTGGTCTACCCGCTGGTGCCGGAAGAGATCCGCGCTTTCTGTGCCGGCAAACGCGCCGTCCTGATCGTCGAGGA
Organism: Pseudolabrys sp.; assembly: GCA_036273755.1. Classification (GTDB taxonomy): domain Bacteria; phylum Pseudomonadota; class Alphaproteobacteria; order Rhizobiales; family Xanthobacteraceae; genus Pseudolabrys. The sequence continues at coordinate 5,137 of DASUGZ010000218.1, read as the reverse complement.
AGGCTACCCCGACTACATCGAGCAGGCGGTCAACGTCGAATTGCGCCGCGCCGACTTGCAGACGCGCGTCTTGGGCAAAGGCCCGTTGCCGCAGACCGGCGAGTATACGTCCGACGTGCTGCTCGAAGGCTTGGCTGCGTTCCTGAAGGACGTCAAGCCGAGCGGCCTCGACGCCGATGCTGTCGTTGACAAAGCGCGCGGACTGATCGCGCATAGGGCAAAAGCCGCCGCCGCGCTCGGCGCGCTGCCGCCGCGGCCACCGGCCTTCTGCACCGGCTGCCCCGAGCGGCCGGTGTTCTCCGCCATCAAGCTGATGCAGCGCGAGCTCGGACCGACGCACATCTCGACCGATATCGGTTGCCATTCGTTCGCGACGTTCGCGCCGTTCTCGCTCGGAAATTCCATTCTGGGTTATGGGATGTCGCTCGCCAGCGCCGCCGCGGTCGCGCCCAACATGGAAAAGCGCCCGATCGCCATCATGGGCGATGGCGGCTTCTGGCATAACGGTCTGATCACCGGCGTCGCGTCGAATCTGTTCAACAAAGGCGACGGCGTCCTCATTGTGATGCAGAACGGCTACGCGTCGGCCACAGGCCAGCAATATATCCCGTCGAGCACCGCGACGCGCGACGGCACCGTCGCCAGCGTCGAGATCGAGCAGACGCTGCGCACCATGGGGGTGAAATGGCTGCGCAAGGTGCGCACCTATGGCGTCGCCAAAATGACGGCGACGTTGAAAGACGCAATGAAGACCGCCGAGCGTGGTTTGAAGGTGATCATCGCCGACGGCGAATGCCAGTTGGCGCGCCAGCGCCGCGTGCGCGCCGAGGACGCAATCAAGCTCGAACGCGGCGAGCGCGTCACGCGCGTGCGCTACGGCGTCGACGACGAGATTTGCACCGGCGACCACTCCTGCATCCGTTTGTCGGGCTGCCCGTCGCTGACGGTGAAGCCCTCGCCCGATCCGCTGCGCAGCGATCCGGTGGCGACGGTGATCGAGTCATGCGTCGGTTGCGGCCTATGCGGCGAAGTCGCGCATGCCGCAGTGCTGTGCCCGTCCTTCTATCGCGCCGAGATCGTGCGCAACGCGACGGTGTGGGATCGCGTAATCTTTGCAATCAGACAGAAAGTGATCGGGTGGCTGGGCGGTCCTTCTTCACCCTCCCCCTTGTGGGGAGCGGCGCCGACCGAAGGCGCGCGGGGTGGGGGGCCATCGAATCGGCCACTGGAGTCAACAACCACTTCCCTCCCCAACCCTCCCTCACAAGGGGGCAGAGAATCCGCGAGCACCCCTCCCATCAAAATTCTCATCGCTGCGCTCGGCGGCGAAGGCGGCGGGGTGCTCACCGACTGGATCGTGTCGGCCGCGGGAGCGGCCGGCTATCCCGTGCAATCGACGTCGATTCCGGGCGTCGCCCAGCGTACCGGTGCCACGACCTATTACATTGAGATCTTTCCCGTGCGCGGCAGCGGCAAGCGCCCGGTGCTGGCGCTCAATCCCGGCGTCGGCGATATCGACATTGCGGTGGCGAGCGAATTGCTCGAAGCCGGCCGCGTGGTGGCGAACGGTTTCGTCACGCCCGAGCGCACGCACCTGATCGGCTCGACGAGCCGCTTCTATGCCATGGACGAGAAGATCGCGATGGGCGACGGCCGGCTCGACCAGGACAAACTGATCAAGACCGTTACCGAACACGCACGCGACACTGTGCTCATCGACATGGCCGCGCTCGCCAAGCAAAGCGGCTCCATCGTCAATGCGGTGATGCTCGGCGCCATCGCCGGATCGGGACGGCTGCCGCTCACCGCCGAGCAGCTGGAAGCTGCGATCCGCGCCGACGGCAAATCGGTCGACAGCAACCTGCGCGGCTTCCGCGCCGGCTTCGACGCCGCGCGGGCCAAGACGCCGCCCGCCAAAACGCCGGAGACGAAACGCTTCGCGCCGACCACGCCGGCTCTGCTCGAACATGAAATCTCATATTCATTGCCAGCGCTGGCGCAGCCGACCGCGATCGAAGGCGTGCGGCGGCTCATCGCCTACCAAGGCGTTCCCTACGCGCGGCTTTATCTCGACCGGCTGCGCGCCTTGATCGACGCCGATGCCGCCGCCGGCACACCGGGCAAATTGCTCAAGGAGATCGCGCGCCAGCTTGCCGTGCGCATGTCGTACGAAGACGTGGTGCGTGTGGCGCAGGCCAAGATCGCGCCCGAGCGCATGCGCCGCATCGCGCGCGAGGAATTGCGTGTGAAAGACGAGCCCTACACCGTTCATGATTTCCTCAAGCCCGGCATCGAGGAACTGACGCAATTACTGCCGCCGTTCCTCGCGCGGCCGATCCTGCGGCTCGCCGAGCGCAAAGGCTGGCTCGGCCGCGTCTATTTCGGCATGGAGATCAATGCGACGTCGGTGACCGGCTATTTGCGCTTTCTCATGCTCGTCAAATTGCGACGACTGCGCCCTTACGGCCACCGCTTCAAGCAGGAGCAAGCGCAGATCGAATCCTGGCTCGCGCTGATTGCCGAAGCGGCGCCGAAATCGGCCGCCCTGGCGGTCGAGATCGTCGAATGCGCCCGGTTGATCAAGGGCTATGGCGACACGCATGCGCGCGGACTGGCCAACTATCGCAGCATCGAGAGCCGCGTGATCCGATCGGCGCTCGGCGGCGCCATCCCGCTCGAGCGCGCCGCCGACGCGCTCGCCAGCGCGCGCACCGCGGCCCTGGTCGATCCAGAGGGCGAGAGCCTCGCCAAGTGCCTGGCCGAGCTCGAGGGAACATCCGCGTTTCGCGTCGCCGCAGAATGACCTCGGTTGTCAGTTACAGGTGCGTCGCGTAAAACAGCGGCAAGCCAAAAACACCGCGCAATCATGGGGCGAAGCGCATGGCACTGGCACCGAGCGGGCGTCCGACCATCGCGGCCGAGGCCTTCCTGCGCGCGCTCGCCGACCACGGCGTCGATTATTTCTTTTGCAATCCCGGCACCGATTTTCCGCCCATCGTCGAGGCTTTTGCCCGCGCCAAGAAGACCAACGCCAAGGTGCCGAAACCGATTCTGGTACCGCACGAAAATCTCGCGGTCGGCATGGCGCACGGCGCCTATCTGATGACCGGGAAGCCGCAGGCGGTGATGGTGCACACCACTGTCGGCACCGCCAACACCCTCAACAACATGATCAACCTGTCGCGCGACCGCGTGCCGCTGCTGCTCGCCGCCGGGCGTACGCCGATTACCGAGAAGGGCGCCTTTGGTTCCCGCAGCCGCCCCATCCAATGGGGCCAGGAAATGTTCGACCAGGCCGGCATGCTGCGCGAATTGGTCAAATGGGACTATGAGCTTCGCATGCCGGGACAGGCCGGCGACATGGTGGCGCGCGGCGTCGAGGTCGCCATGGCGCATCCGCGCGGGCCGGTCTACCTGATGCTGCCGCGCGAACCGCTGGCGGCGTCGCTGACCGAGCCGATCGCTCCGATCAAGCCGCGCGCGCAGGCGGCCCCCGTCTATCCCGACCCGCGCGCGATCGCGACGCTGGCCGAATGGATCGCCGGCGCCGAGCGGCCGCTGATCATCACCAGCGCCTTGCCCGCCGCCGCCGTGCCGCTGCTCGCGCATCTTGCTGAGCGCTGCGCCATCCCCGTGGTCGCGCACAATTCACGCACCGTATGCATGCCGTCGAGCCATCCGATGCATTTCGGCTTCGAACCGGGCGCGCTGCTCACTGACTCCGACCTCGTCATCGTACTTGAATCCGATGTGCCGTGGCTGCCGAGCCTGACCCACGCGCAGGCCGGCTGCCGTGTCGCGCATGTCGGCGAGGACCCGTTCTATGTGCGTTATCCAATGCGCTCCTTCCCCAGCGATCTTGCGGTGCAGGCCGGCGCGGTCAACGCGCTGCAGGCGCTGAACGCAGCGGTGGAGCAACGTCTGCAAATGGCCGAGGCGCGCATCGCCGCGCGCCGCGCGCGGCTGACCGAGCGCATGCGGCTGCGCCGCGCGCAGCTCGCCAAGGAAGCGGCGCCGGCCGCGCACATCTCGCCGGAATATCTGTCGCACGCGATCGGCGAAGCGTTCGGCGATGACGCAATCATCGTCAACGAGTATCCGCTGCGCTCCGATCAATGCGGACGCGAGAAGCCCGGCACGTTCTTCGCGCTGGGTTCTGCCGGCGGCCTGGGCTGGGGCTTCGGCGCGGCGCTCGGTGTCAAGCTCGCCTCGCCCGACGCCTTCGTCGTCGCGACGCTCGGCGACGGCGCGTACATGTTCGCCAATCCCACGGTCGGCCATTGGATCTCGGGAACGCAGGGCCTGCCGACCCTGACCATCGTCTTCAACAACAGCCGCTACGGCGCGGTGCGCCGCGCCACGCTGTCGATGTTCAAGGAAGGCGCCGCCGGCGAGAACGACGGCCGCAGCCTGGCCGATCTCGATCCGTCGCCGCCCTTCGAGGCGATGGCGAAGGCGCAAGGCGCCCATGCCGAGCGCGTGGAGAAACCGGCCGATCTGCCCGATGCGCTCATGCGCGCCCGCGACGCCGTGGTCAACGGCAAGCAGCAGGCGCTGCTCAACGTCATTACGCCATATTGAGTCTGCCCACAGGGGCGCACGAATCGGGCCCGCTTTCGTGGCACCGCTCCAGACCGTCTGCTAACCTGCGTTCATGGCCCTGACCCATCCCGCCGGCCTGTCCGAGCCCGAAGCGCCGCCGCAAGACGGCGGCAATGGCCGCGTGACACCCGTGATGGAGCAATACATCGAGATCAAGGCCGCCAACCCAGACTGCCTTTTGTTCTACCGGATGGGCGATTTCTACGAATTGTTCTTTGAGGACGCCGAAATAGCCTCCCGCGCGCTCGGCATCATGCTGACCAAGCGCGGCAAGCACCAGGGCGCGGATATCCCGATGTGCGGCGTGCCGGTCGAGCGTTCCGACGACTATCTGCACCGGCTGATCGCGCAAGGCTTCCGCGTCGCAGTGTGCGAGCAGATGGAGGATCCGGCTGCGGCGCGGGCGCGCGGCGCCAAGAGCGTGGTGAAGCGCGACGTGGTGCGGCTGGTGACGCCGGGCACGCTGACCGAGGATACGCTGCTCGATGCGCGCGCCAACAACTACCTGCTGGCGATCGCGCGCGCCCGCTCCTCC
>DASUGZ010000217.1:0-11118 GCA_036273755.1 Pseudolabrys sp. | reverse complement strand
CGCCGCCCAGTCGGGAGCAAGGAACGCCAGCACGACCCATGCCAACGCAAAGGCCGCTAACGCGATCGTGATCACGAGAGTGGAGGCGCGCTTGAAACTCAGCGAAAAAAACATCTTCATGAATCGATAGTCCCGGCCCCGTGCGGATTATTGCCGTCGCTGCTTTTTTTGCGGTTAACTGGTGGTAAAGAGATCGTTAACAAAAAGCGTGTCCCGGCCTCGGGGACGCGCGTCCGGGAGGACTTTTAGTGAAACTCGTGCTGTTCGAGCCGGCACCCGGGACCGGGATCCTGCCGGGCGTGCTCACCGGGCGCGGCGTTGTCGATATTTCGCCGGCGGTGACAAAAAGCCACACGCCGCAATTGACCATGCAGGGCATCATCGACGGCTTCGACCGCCTGCGCCCGGCGCTCGACAAACTCGCCGCCACCGGCCCCGCCACCCCGCTCGACCGCGTGCGGCTCAAGCCGCCGCTGCCGCGGCCCGGAAAGATTCTCGCTTGCATCGCCAACTACTGGGAGCACGCGCAACGCGAGCCGCGCCCGCTCAACATGTTCATGAAAAACGCGGACGCCGTGGTCGGGCCAGGCGACACCATCATGCTGCCCGAGTTCACCGTGCCTTGGATATTTATGCATGAGGCCGAGTTGGCGCTCGTGATCAAAGGTCCGGCCAAAATGGTGAAGGCGCAAGATTGGAAGAATGCGGTGTTCGGCTACACCGGCATGATCGACGTGTCCGCGCGCGAGCAGGGCCGCAAGACCTGGCCGGCCTCGCCGCTCACCTCATGGCTCGGCAAGTCTTTCGACACCTTCGCGCCGATTGGCCCCTGCATCGTCACCGCCGACGAAGTGCGCGATCCGAACGATCTGATCGTGCGCTTCTGGAACGATGGCCAGTTGCGCCACAACTACAACACCGACGACATGGAGCACCGCGTCCCCGAGCTGATCGAGTTCGCCACCACGGTGATGACCATGAACTCCGGCGACCTCATCGCCTGCGGCACCAATCACGAAGGCCTCGGCGCGCTGCAGGACGGCGAAACCGTCGAGATTGAAATCCAGCACATCGGCAAGATGGCGCTGAAAGTCTCAGATCCGCTGAAGCGCACATGGGAGCGCGGCATCTACATGGGCGTCGATTCGACCAACCCCGACGCCGTCAAGCGGCACCGCCCGCGAGGCGGACCGCTGCCGCCGTGAAGGACAGTGCAATGGACCAGACCAAAAGCGAAATCCGCGACAACATGCAGATCGATTGGGATGTCGCCGTGCCCATGGACGACGGCGTGGTGCTGCGCGCCGACGTTTACCGGCCGGTCGGCGGCGGCAAATACCCGGTCGTTCTCAGCTACGGCCCCTACGCCAAGGGCCTGTCGTTCCAGGAAGGCTACCCGAGCCAATGGGGCCGCGTGATCAAGTCGGCGACCAACGTGCTCGAAGGATCGAGTAACACGTATCAGAACTGGGAGCTGGTCGACCCGGAGAAATGGGTGCCGGACGGCTACGCCTGCGTGCGCGTCGACTCGCGCGGCGCCGGACGCTCGCCGGGCGAACTGGACGTCTGGTCGGCGCGCGAGGCGCAGGATCTTTATGAATGTGTCGAGTGGGCCGGCGCGCAAAGCTGGAGCAGCGGCAAGGTCGGCATCAACGGCATCTCCTACTACGCCATGAACCAATGGAACGTCGGCGCGCTCAATCCGCCGCATCTCGCCGCGCTGTGCCTGTGGGAGGGCTCATCCGACTACTATCGCGAGCTTTGCCGGCACGGCGGTATCCTCTGCGACTTCCTGTCGAGCTGGCATCCGCGCCAGGTGGCGAGCGTGCAGCACGGCGTCGGCGATCGCGGCGCCAGGAGCAAGGTCACCGGCGAGCCGGTCGCCGGGCCCGAGACATTGCCGAAGGAAGCGCTGGCGAAGCTCTGCGCCGATACCCCGGGCGAAGCCAAGCGCCATCGCTTGCGCGACGACTACTACGCAAAACGCACTGCCGAATTCGAAAAAATCCAAGCGCCCATGCTGTCCGCGGCCAATTGGGGCGGCGTCGGCCTGCACACGCGCGGCAATTTCGAGGGTTGGCTCGCCGCCGGCTCCGAGCAGAAATGGCTGGAGGTGCACGGCGACACACACTTCACGCATTTCTATTCGAGTTACGGCGAAGCTTTGCAAAAGCGGTTCTTCGCGCATTTCCTCAAAGGCGAGGACACCTGGAGCAAGCAGCCGCGCGTCGCGCTCAACATCCGCCATCCCGGCGAGAAGTTCGTCTTGCGCGCCGAGAACGAGTGGCCGCTTGCGCGCACGCAATGGACCAAATATTTCCTGCAGCCGGATGGCGGCCTTACGACCGCCGTGCCGAAAGCGGCGGCGACGCTGCCCTACGAAACGACCGGCGATGGCCTGACCTTCCGCCTGCCCGCCTCCGATAAGCCGCTCGAAATCACCGGACCGGTCGCCGCCAAATTATGGGTCTCGTCGGAAACGACGGACGCCGACATTTTCCTCGCTCTGCGCCTGTTCGACCCAGCCGGCAACGAAATCACCTTCATTGGCTCGAACGATCCACGCACGCCGATCGGCCTCGGCTGGCTGCGCGCCTCGCAGCGCAAGCTCGACCCGGAAAAGTCGCTGCCCTACCGGCCGTGGCACCCGCACGACGAGGAATGGCCGCTCAAGCCCGGCGAAGCGGTCGAGCTCGACGTCGAAATTTGGCCGACCTCGATTGTGGTTCCGCCCGGCCATCAACTTGCTCTCACGGTGCGCGGCAAGGACTACGAAGTCGACGGCAAGGACGCCGCGCTCCCCAACGCGCCCTACCCCATGAAAGGCGTCGGACCGTTCCTGCACATCGACCCCGACGACCGACCGGCGCGCATTTTCGCCTGCAGCAATACGCTGCACTTTGCGCCCGGCAAAGCGCCATACCTCTTGTTGCCGATCATTCCCGAGGGGTAAGCTTCCTCTCAAAACGAGAAACCAGGGAGGAACATCATGAAGCGCATTGCCGCTCTCGTCTTCGCCATGCTCGGCGTTTTGGCTTTCGCCGGGCCGGCCACAGCGGCCTATCCGGACCGCAACGTCACCATCATCGTCCCCTATCCGGCCGGCGGCCCGACCGATCAACTCGCTCGCATCATCGCCGAAAAGCTGGCGAAGAAGTTCGGACAGAATTTTATCGTCGAAAACGTCACCGGCGGCAGCACGATTGTTGCCACCAACAAGGTCGCCAAGGCGGAACCCGACGGCTACACGCTGCTGCTGCACAATCTGCAGATTTCGGCGAATCCGACGCTGTTCAAATCCTTGCCGTTCGACACGCTCAAGGACTTCAAAACGGTGATCATGATCAACCGCAATCCGCTGGTCTGGGTCGGACGCCCGGGCCTGCCGGCGAACTCGTTCAAAGAGTTCATGGCTTTGATGAAGAAGGAGCGCTTGAAAGAGGCGCTGCCGGGTTTCGGCACCACCGGACATCTGACGTCGCGGCTGTTCGCCCAGGAGACGAAGCTGAAATTCGACGAGGTTCCCTATCGCGGCGGCGCGCCGGCGGCGACCGACGTGCTCGGCGACCACGTCGATTTCATGATCGGCACGCCGCAGCAGATGCTGCCTCTGGTGAAGGCCGGCAAGCTCAAGGCCTACGCGGTTACGCAGAAGGGCAAGATGCCGGAATTCCCCACCGCCGACAGCATGGCCGACGCGCTCGGGCCGCAGTTCGCCATCTATTACTGGCAGGGACTGTTTGCGCCGTCCAAAACGCCGGACGCTGTGATCAAGACATTGAACGCGGCCGTCGACGAGGCCGCCAACGCGCCGGACGTGCTCAAGCTATGGGCCGACACCGGCGTCGAAGCCTTCCCCAAGGACATGCGCACCCCGGCCGCGGGCGAAAAATTCCTGCGGAGCGAGATCGCCCGCTGGGGCAAAGTCATCAAGGACAACGACATCCACTCCAATCAGTGACGGTGCGGCGGCTCACCTTTTGAGTCACGTCTTCCCAAAATGACGAGAGGCCGCCATCCGGGCGGCCTCTTTCGCTATTTGTTGCTGGCGCGGATGCCGCGACGCGGCCACCGTCACCAGTGGCCCACGTGGCCGTTGTGGTAGTGCGCCCGATAGACACCGTGACGGTGGTAGGCGCCGTAGCCGCGATAGATGCCGTGGTGGCGCCAATAAGGACGATAATAGTGCCGGTAGTAAGGGCTGACGTAAGGATATGTGGAGTGCTGATAGTACGGTTGTACGTAGGGGGTAGCCGGATGTTGCCACGAGCCGCAGCCGCAGCCGCCGAAAATGCCGCTGGTGAACAATCCGCGGGGCTCGTTGCCGCAGCAATTGCCGCCACCGTAATAGGCGCCGTGGCAGTACGACGCGGGCGCCGCCCAGTCGTGTGCCGCCGCCGGCTTCGAATGCATGAACGCGGCGGCGCTGATTGCCACCGCGGCGCCAAGAGTCACCCAGATCTTCGTCATGTCTCGCTCCCAAAGACGCCGATGAATTTTCAAATTGAAAGACTAAAGACGGCACCGGCCGCCGCAATGACGATCGACCATTAAGTTAAAGCGTTAATCTTAATTTGCATGTCGCCCACGCCGCCGCGCCTAACGCGCCGGCTGCAGCACCTGCTCGAGCCAATCCCACATATAGGCCGAGCAGATCGACTGATTGTCGATCTGACAGTGGTGGTAACCGCCTTCCTCGCGCGTGAACAGCTTGAAGGTTTTCTGCTTCGAGCCGACGGCGTCGAAGCATTTGCGCGCTTCGGGCAGCGGGATCTGCTCGTCGCCCTCGCCGTGCAGCATCAGGAAGGGGCAGGTAATTTTCTGCACCACGCCGTCGAGCGTGAACGGCTCCAGCGCCTTGAGCACCTCGGCTTGCGTCTTCACATTGAGCACCCAGGCAATGTGCTCGTGCGCGACGGATAAAGACGGCGTGTCGGCCCGCGCCAGCCGCTCGAAACGGTCGGCCCAAATCTTGCGGTAGTCCCATTGCGCGCCCCAGGCGATGCAGCAGGCAAAGCGCGGTTCGTATGCCGCCGCGCGCGGCGCGTAATAGCCGCCGAGGCTGATCGCCATGACGCCGATCCGCTTCGGATCGACTTCGGGGCGCGACGCCAGATAGTCGAACACCGGCGTCGCGTAGTGCTCGGTATCGGGCCGCAGATAGAGATTGCGAAAGCGGATGCTTTCGCCATTGCCTGGGCCATCGATGATGAGGCAGGCGATGCCGCGCGCGGCAAGATCGGCGACGCCCTTGAAATATTGAATCTCCTTGGTGACGTCGAGGCCGTCGAAGAACACCATGGCCGGCACTTTGCTGGAGTGACCGTCCGGCTCGGCATGGACGAAGATCGCTGGCAGCGAGGTCGCACCGTAGGGCACCTCGACGTGCTCCAGGCGAGGACGCTTGATGTGCGCAGCCGCATCGCGGAAAGCCTGGACGCCGCGCATATAAGCGTCATTGCCCTCTTTGCTCTTGGGCTGCAGGAAGCGCTCGCCGACATGGTAATAGGCGCTGGCGCGCTGCAGATATTGCGCGCCGCTCCTCGTGTGGCCTGCGGCAATCAGCCCACGGCCCGCGTCCTCGACCTTGCGCGCCTCGCGCGCCCACTCGCGGAACCAGGCGTCGTCGTCGCCGACTTTGTCCTTGAGCCGCAGGCCGATGCGGTTGATCTCGCCAATCTCGGCGCCGCCCCACGGCGCCATGTTCAGCCCGATCAGAAGCCCATGCGACCAGCGATAATTGTCGGGAAAATACGTGAACGACAATTCTTCCAACGCCATTGTCTACGCCTTGCCGTTGCCGTCACTGTCGGGCCGGAATTTTGTTTCCGGCTTGAGGCCCTTGCGCTTCTGCTTGGCGCTGATCAGCCCGTTCTCCAGATAGCGGCCGAGCGCGGCGCGCTTGGCCGCCTCGTCCCACTGCGGCAGCCAGTCGCCGAGCGAATAGCCGTACCAAGGCGGCTGCGGCCGCAGCGGCTCGAAGCCAAGCTCGTTCCAGATCTTCTGCGCGCGCTCCATGTATTCCTGCTTGGGCAAAGCGAGCGGCGGCATGTCGCCCTTCATGGTGGCGTCCATCAGCAGCGTCGAATCTTCCTCGTTGTCGTGCTCGCGCTTGGGCCCATGCCCCTGGCCGCGATGCGGCACCAGGACGACGTCCTCGACCGGGTTCATGCGGTAGGCCATGGCCCAGAGCAGCGCGTCGGCATTGTCGGTGGAAATGTCGTCGTTGACGGCGATGCAGATTTTGCCGGTATCGGCCTTGAAGAAAGCGGCGCCGCGCAGCGCGCGCCAGACCTCGGTGCGCGAGGCGCCTTTTTCCATCGTCACAATGAGCACGCGCAACAAGCCGGTGAGCGGCTCGTGCAGGTTCACTTTCTTCACGCTGCGGATGCTCAGCGTGTGGCGCAGATGATGCAAAAACAACGGCTCGTAGGCGACGCGTTTGATGACGCTCGATTCCGACGGCGCCACCTGGCTGATGTAAGACGGAATGACCGGCTTTTTGCGATGGGTGATGGCGGTCACCGTCATCGGCATATTGAATTCCTCGAGCGCGACATGGCCGTGCGACTCGCCGAACGGCGCTTCCGGCTCGAGATATTCGGTGTCGATCAGGCCTTCGATCACCACTTCGGATTCCGCCGGGATCAAGAGGTCGACCGTGCGGGCGCGCACCACATTGATCGGCTCGCCGGCAAGCCCGCCGGCGACGGTGAATTCGTCGACGTCGAGCGGCAGTTTCTGCGGGCCCATGAACGCAACATAAGGCGGGCAACCGAGCACGATGGCGCAGGGCATCTTCTCGCCGCGCTTCTGATATTTCAGATAATGCTGGTAGCCGCCGGCGCCGCCGACGCGCGTCGCCATGCGCACCACCAAGCGGTCCGGCGCCTTGAGAGCCGCACGATACGTGCCCATGTTCTGGACGCCACTGTCGGGATCGCGGGTGATGACGTTGGTCGCGGTCAGCGTCGGCGCGCTGTCGAATCCGGGCGTGGAGACGGGAATTGGTAGAGCATCGAGGCCGTGGCCTTCGCCCTGCAAGTCTTTACCTTCGATCACGACCTCGTGGCAGACCGCCTCGTTGACGAGGCGCGGCGCGATCGGGTTGGCGATGGCATCGTCCCACTTCGTCTGAATGTCCGCGACCTCGGCATCCATGCCGATCGAGTAGATGGCCGGATTGGCAGCGATCGCGCCGACCACGACCGGGATATCGTATTTGCGGCCGCGGGCATCGACGATGTTGGTGAACAGGAAGGCCTTGCGCTGCGCCTCGTCGAGGCCGCCGACGAATTGCCAGCGCACCAGCGGATGCAGCTCCGAATCCTTGTCGATCGGCCGGTCGACGGTGCGCAGCAGCCCGCGCTGCTGCAAGACTTCAAGATGCTGGTGAAGATCGCGGTAGCCGCGCGTCGATGCCGTCATAACTTATTCCCGAAGCCCGCAGAGCGCGGGCGGCCGGCAGCATAGCGACTTCGGCGGGCGCGACAACTCTCGGCGATCGATCAGTCGAGCCTGATTCCGGCGCGCTCGACCAGATCCTTCCACATCGGCACCTCGCGGGCGATGCGGGCGTTCAGTTCTTCAGGCCCTTCGTACTGGACCGCGAAACTCGCCTTGAGCATCTTCGCGCGTACGTCGGGCTTGGCCATAATCGTTTTCACTTCCCTGGCGAGACGATCGATGACCGGCTGCGGCGTGCCGGCCGGCGCCAGCAGCATCTGCGTCGTCTCAACCACGGCGTTGGGGATACCGGCTTCCTGCATCGTCGGCACGTCCGGAAGATCGGGCCAGCGCGTCTCGCCGGTCTGTACCAGCGGCTTAAGCTTGCCGGACTGGATGAAGCCGATGAGACCGGCGACGTTGACGGAGCCGATGTCGGTGGTGCCGGCCATCGCCCCTTGCGCCGCCGGCGCCGCGCCCTGGAACGGGACGTGGATCAGCTTGGTCTGGGTGCGCAACTCCAAGAGCTCGACGGCGAGCTGCGACACGCTGCCGATGCCCGGGCTCGCATAGGTGATCTTGCCGGGTTCGGCCTTCGCCTTGGCGATCAGATCCTTGACGTCGGTGATGCCCGACGCGGGACGCGTCAAGATGACGTTGGGCGAGGCGCCGAGAAAAGCGACCGGGGCGAAATCCTTCATCTCGTAGCCGGACTTGCGGATGCTCGGGTTGATCTCGACGACACCAGAGGCGACGACCAGCGTGTAGCCGTCCGGCGCGGCATGCGCCGCGTAAGTGAGGCCGATATTGCCATTGGCGCCGGGGCGATTTTCGACGATGACGTTCTGCTTGAGGGCGGGGCCGAGTTCGCTGGCAATCAGACGCGCCAGCAAATCGTTCGATCCGCCGGGGGCAAAGTGCGCGACAATGGTGATGGTGCGCTCCGGCCATTCCGCGCGCGCCGGAGCCTGATCGATCGCGAGCAGCGCAACCGCCGCGGCGCCAACCGACAACCATTGATGCATTCGCTTCAGCATGGTTCGCTCCCTGGACGATTTTAATTTATCAATCGCCAATGTCCGGCGCGGCAAGAAGTGAAACACTTCGGCATACGGCGAGCAAGGCATGCGCGCGATTGCATGTTCGCATTGCGGACACATTGCGCGGCTCTGCTGCTTGTCGATATAGTGTGCGCAACAAATTTCAATTCGCGCGCAGGGAAACGCCGATGGCCAAGCCGCTCGCCGGCATCAAAGTGATCGAGCTGGCGAATTTCATCGCCGGGCCATTGTGCGGGACGCTGCTTGCCGACATGGGCGCCGACGTCATCAAAGTGGAGCCGCCCAAAGGGGACATGGCGCGCGCGACGCCGCCGATCCGCGACGGTGAAAGTGTCAGCTTCGTCGCGCTCAACCGCAACAAGCGCAGCCTGGTGCTCGATCTCAAACGGCCGGAAGCGACGGACATTCTCTTGAAGCTCGCCGCGCAGTCGGACGTTTTCATCGAAGCCTATCGTCCGGGGGCGCTGGACAAGCTCGGCCTCGGCGGCGCGCAGGTCAAAGCGGTCAACCCGCGCATCGTCTACACCTCCGTATCCGGGTTCGGGCAGACTGGCCCCTATCGCCGCCGCGCCGGCGTCAATCTCATCATCGAAGCATTCTCCGGCATGCTGTCGGTGACAGGCGAGCCGGGACAAATGCCGATGCGGCCGGGCGTGCAGACGGCTGATGTGTTCGGCGCGCTGTTTGCGACTTACGCCACGCTGTCGGGCCTGGTCGGCGCCGGCCGTACCGGCGAGGGTTTTGTCGCCGATGTGTCGCTGGTTGAGACGGCCATCGCGGCTTCGGCCTGGGAAGCGGCCGACTATCTTGAGTCGGGCAAGATCCCGCAGCCGCTCGGCAACAAGCACCGGCTCAATGCGCCGTATCAGTTGTTCGAATGCAAGGACGGCCGTTATCTTGCCATCGGTACACCCAACGATCAGTTGTTCAAGAACCTGATGACGGTGCTCGGCCTTGAGGCGCATACCGACGATCCGCGCTATGCTTCCTATTCCAGCCGCAAGGCCAATGAAGACGCGCTGATGGCGGTGGTCGAGCCCGCCGTATGCGCGCGGGATTCCACGGAGATTGAGGCGGCTTTGATGGAGGCCGGCGTGCCCTGCGCCTGCGTCAATAATTTCAAGCAAGTGTTCGACGACCCGCATATCGTCGCGCGCGGCGTGGTGAAGGACGTCGCGCATCCGCGGCTCGGGGCAATGCGCGCGGTGCGCAATCCGATCCTGCTCGATCACGACGGACCAGCGCTGGAACGTCCGGCGCCGATGCTGGGCGAGCATTCAGAAGAGATTTTGCGTCAACTCGGCTATCCGGCGGAAGCGATCGCGCAGTTCCTTGCTGGCGGCGTCACGCGCAACGCGCAGCCAAAAGCAGCGCAGGCGGCGGAATAACTATCGCTGCTTGGCGGCGCCGAACGGCGCGGTGCCCTCTTCGAACAATGTGATGACAGTGCCGGGCCCGGATTCGTCGCGCATGCCGACGGTCATGCGTGGACCGTTTTTCGTACGCACATTGGCGAGGCGGCGCGGCTGCCAATCGGTCTGGCCAAGCACGTGCCGGACAACGGTGATTTCCTCGACGACGCCCTCGGTGACACGGCCGCGGACGAAATCATGGCCACGGCAGCGCGCGCACAGCAGCCGCTCGGGGAAATAGGCCGCGCCGCAGGCCTTGCAGCGCCAGATGCCGACGCTATCGCTCATTCCATGCGCTCCAGGATGGCGGCGGCGGCCGTGCCGCCGTAACGGTATAGCGTCATGCCGTAGCCGGTGGTTACCGCGCGACGTGCGCCTTTCACCTGGCGGTCGCCGGCGCGATGTTGAAGCTGCAGCACCGCTTCGGAAATGCCGTTGAGCCCGCCGGCCGGGCCGCCCGGCTGGCCGGCTGACATCATGCCGCCCCAGGTGTTGATCGGCTTTCGCTTCTCGCCAATGTCGCGGCGCGTGAAGGCCGCGAGGTCGTGGTCCGGGATCATGCCGAGATCGTTGAGCTGCGCCAACACCATCGCCGGATAGTCGTCGTAGATGCTGGCGACGTCGATGTCTTCGGGGCGCGCCGCGGCCTCCCGCCACAAATCGTCGGCAAAGCTGCTGATACCGGTCTCGAGGCCGTCGCCTTCCTGGTTGTCGTAGTTGAAGCTGTTGCGGATGGCGCGCACACGCACGCCCGCGCGCCCCTTCGGGCAGCGGTCGGGATGCGCGATGATGATCGCCTGCGCGTCTGCGACGACCGGCACACAGTCGTAGCGCGTGAGCGGATCGGCGACCATTGGTGCTGCGAGGTACTCCTCCATGGTCAGCGGCTCGCGATAGACCGCAAATGGATTCTTCGCTGCCCAGGCGCGCTGCGCGATCGCCATGTGGCCGTAATCGGATTTTGTTAGCCCGTATTTGTTCATCTGGCGTGTGGTGACGAGCGAATAAACGCCGTTCGGGCCGCCGTGGCCGAGCGGCGCCAGATGTTCGCGCGTCGCGATGTTGTAATTGGCCGCGATCTTGGCGTAGCCGCCGAGCCCCGTCGCGTCGCCGGCGACCACCAGGATCGGCGACGCCGCGCCCGTTTCGACGCCGCGCAAAGCGTGGCCCAGCATGTTCATTGCCGACGAGCCGCCATT
>DASUGZ010000216.1:0-2056 GCA_036273755.1 Pseudolabrys sp. | reverse complement strand
CAAAGCGCTGCCTCGACATCGGCGCGCAGACGCTGCTGTTTCCCTATGTGCAGAACGTCGAGGAGGCAAAACGCGCGGTCGCCGCGACGCGCTACCCGCCGCAGGGCGTCCGCGGCGTCTCGGTCGCCTCGCGCGCCAGCCGCTATGGCCGCACGCCGGGCTATCTGACCAAGGCGAACGCCGAAATCTGCGTGCTGGTGCAGGTCGAAACGCGCATCGCGCTCGACCAACTCGAGGCGATCGCCGCGGTCGATGGCATCGACGGTGTCTTCATCGGCCCGTCCGACCTTGCCGCTTCGCTCGGCCATCTCGGCAATCCGCAGCACGCCGACGCGCAGGCGGCGATGAAGGACGCGGTGACGCGGCTGAAGAAACTCGGCAAACCGGCCGGCATCCTCACCGGCAACGAGGAGGAGGCCCGCCGCTATATCGAGTGGGGCTATCTGTTCGTCGCTGTCGGCGCCGACGTCGGCCTGCTCGCCAAGAACGCCGACGCACTGGCGAAGAAATTCAAGAGCGGCTGAGAGCGCTCGTCGTCACAAGTATTTTTTAGTCGCCTCATCGTAAGCCGCGGCGCGCGTCAGCGTCGCCATCAACGCGCTTGACGCGACGCCTTTGAGTTCGCCCGGCTTTGTTCCCTCGCGCAACGCCTTCATGGTGTCGTAGACCGCCTGAACGGCGGCCATGATCGGCGCGTGGCCTTGCAACGAAATCCGCACGCGGTGGGCGGCGAGATCGGCGCCGGCGAGCTCACCAGAGACGTTGCCGAGGATCAGCGGCAAAGTGGTCGCGGCGCCGATCGCCTTGAGATCTGCGATCGTTTTCAGGCCGACGATGAACAGGGCGTCGACGCCGGCTTTTTCGTAAGCCGTCAGCCGCTTCACGGTGTCGTCGATATTGGAAATGCTGGGCGCGCTGGTGCGGCCAATGACGGCAAAGCCGGAGTCCGGACGCGCGGCGAGCGCCGACCGCATCTTGCCGACGCCTTCCTCGACCGGGATCAGCACGGCTTTTCCTTTGCTGCCGAAGGTCGGCGGCAGGTTGGTGTCTTCGATCGTTGCCGCCGCGACGCCGACCGTGGCGAGTTCCTCGACGGTGCGGGCGACGTTCAAGGCGTTGCCGTAGCCATGATCGGCGTCGACCAGCAAAGGCAAGGTCATGGCGCGGCAGACTCGCTGCGCCTGCTGGACGAATTCGCTTGCGGTGAGCAGCACCAGATCGGGCGCGCCCAGAACGGTCAGCGACGCGGTCGATCCGGCCATCATGGCGAACTCATAGCCGAGGTGCTCGGCGATCCGCGCCGACAGCGGGTCGAACACCGAAGCCGGGTGGACGCATTTATTGCCGGTTAAAATCGCGCGAAATCGCTCGCGACGGGCCTGCCATTGCATCCTTTTTCTCCCATTCTCGGCCATGTTGCGCCGCCTTGCCGGGCGCGACGTGCGGCCGGTCCGGCGTTCGAAGGCCATGTATCGCTGTGGGTGTCGAGGATAACGCGGCCCGGGACCATTCCGCGAGGTCCCGAATCGGCCTAGAGAACGAGAGTTATCCACAGTTCGTGCGTCTGGAATGTCTTCGCTTGCGCCGATCCGCCTCGGTCGGGGGGACCGCGACCGGTCGGCCTTCGCCACGGACGTCCAATGCCAGCCCCGCCTGGCGTACCGCGCCTCGACGAACTATCGCGCAAATGGCTTGATCTTGCCGAGCGCCGCCTTGCGTATTTCACCGAGCTCTATCGCTGCGGCCGCTGGCGGCGCTACTACACGCCGGAGCAGTTCGCCAAGCGCGTGGAGGACGTCATGACCGCGGTGAAGGCCTGGCGCGGGCTTTCCGGCGCACCGCCCGAGAAGCCCTCGGACGACAAACTCAAGCATCCCGCCGAATGATGGGCTGCCGCGGTCTTGCTGCCCGCCCATGCCGGAATTCCAGTTTGACGCCGACGATGCCGGTGCCATCATCGCCAATCTGACGTCCATTCGGGCGGCATTGAACCCCACCTTTGAGTCTCCGATCCCATGAGCAGTGCGCTTTTTTCGCCTTACGATCTGGCCGGCCT
>DASUGZ010000215.1:0-2171 GCA_036273755.1 Pseudolabrys sp. | reverse complement strand
GCACGACGCCGGGCAGGGTCTCGACCTCGATGTCTTTCATGCTTTCGCGCTGCTTCTGGGCGAAGTTGCGAACCTGCGCCTGCGCGAACTTGATGTCGTCGAGGTCGCGCTTCTTCACCTGCGATATGGCGCGCTCGATCTCGGCCGGCGTCAGCTTGAATTCCTCCGGCTCCCAGTTGTCGAATTTCTTCGACAGCTCGCGGATGGCGGCGTTGCCGCGCTTCTTGACGTCGTCGAGGATGCCCTCGACGGTCTGGCGCACTTTGGCGTCAGCCGCCTCGATGGCGCTCGCGTCCATTCCGCGCTTGAGATAGCGGGGCATGGCTTTCTCCTATTGTTTCTTCGCCATGGTCGGGCTTGTCCCGGGATTATTTGATCGCCTGCGGGTTGATCGGGCTGCCTGTGCCGCCGGTGATGATCAGCGGCGGGCCGCAGAAGAAGAATTCGTAGACGCCGTCCTGGTCGCAGTCGTCGGCGAGTTCCTTGAGATAGAAGATCTCACCCATGCACAGACCCATGGCCGGGATCACCACCCAGTGCCACGGCTGGTTGGCGTCCTTGGTTTCGTTCGGCCGCACTTCGACGCCCCAGGTGTCGGTGCAGATGGCGGCGATTTCCTTCTCCTGGCACCAGTAGCAGTTCTCGAACTTGACGCCGGGCGCGTCGCCGCCGGCATAGCCGCCCCACTGCTTTTCTTCGAGGCAGCGCTCCATCTGTCCGGTGCGCACGATGACGAAGTCGCCGCGGCCGATCGAGACGTTCTGTTCCTTGGCGCAGCGGTCGAGTTCGTCGTTGGAGATGCTCTCGCCGTCTTGCATCCATTTCACGCCGCGGAAGCGGGCGATGTCGAGCAGCACGCCGCGGCCGACCATCTTGTCCTTGGAATGCTCGATGCCGAGCACCGAGAGGCCGCGCGAATCGACTTCCTTGGCCTCGTGGCCGTTGTAGCCTTTGTCCTCATAGAAAATGTGGCCGAGCGCATCCCAGTGCGTGGCGCCCTGCACGCAGAGCATCAGCGTGTCGTCGGCGTAACGAATCTTGTTCCAGTCCTGGCGGCCGGCCAGCGCGTCGGTGCCGGTGGCGAGCATCTGGTGGATCGGGTTGAAGCGGCCGCCGAACAGCCCGTTCTGCGGGCCTTCGCGGTCGAGCGGAATGCCGAGCGCGAACACCTTGCCGGTGCGGATCAGGCTCGCCGCCCTGACAATGTCCTCCGGCTTGACGTGGTTGAGCGTGCCGACCTGGTCGTCCTTGCCCCAACGCCCCCAATTCGAAAGTTTTTTAGAAGCCTCCGCGACCGCCTGTTTGCCGACCTTGATGTCCATGGCTTTCGTCCCGTCGTTGACGTTTCTCACAAGGCCGCAGCGTGAAAAGACCGGCCGATCGGCGGCAATATTGCGCCGGGTTGCGGTGTTTCAGCAAGCGGGGACGTGCCTGCTTTGACAGGCGCAGCTTCGCTTGCGCATGATTGCGGAACAAACCGGCCGGTCAGTGCCGGTCAATATCAGGGAGGATTTTCATGAAACGAAATATGATCGCGGCACTCGTCGCCGTTGCGGCGTTAGCGGGACTCGCGGGCGCCGCCCAAGCCGCCGACATCGTCGACGAGTGGGCAAGCGTGAAAGCGCCGCCGCCGCCCGCGCTCAAGCCGGTGACGGTCGACCAGAAAACCACCGCGCTGTTGATGCTCGACTTCATGAAACAGAATTGCGGCAAGCGGCCGCGCTGCATCGCCACGCTGCCGGCGATGAAGAAGCTGCTGGCCGAGGCGCGCGCCGCCAAAGTGCTTGTGGTCTATTCGATCATCGGCAACTCGACCATCGCGGACGTGATGCCCGACGTTGCCGCGCAGGCCGGCGAGGCGCATGTACAGGCAGGGCCGAACAAGTTCCGCAACACCGAGCTTGAGAAAATTCTGAAAGACAAAGGCATCACCACCGTGATCGTGACCGGCACGGCGGCGAACGGCGCCGTGCTGCAGACCGCGGTCGGAGCGGTCGGGCGCGGCATGAACGTGATCGTGCCGGTCGACGGCCTGTCGTCGGTCGACGCCTATGACGATCTGGCCACCGTCTACACCTTCGCCCACGCGCCGGCGCTGTCAGCAAAAGGCACGCTGACACGGAGCACGATGATCAAGTTTTAGGTTACCGGCCTCATGGTGAGGAGCGTCG
>DASUGZ010000214.1:0-7077 GCA_036273755.1 Pseudolabrys sp. | reverse complement strand
GTTCACTCGACATCTTGGCCACCGAGAGCGGTCATCTGACCCCCGTAAGTCGGAGAAAATCGGATGACTGATACTGTTTTGGCCCAATTGGCGGCCTTGAAAACCGCACCGGTCGGCGACCTCAAGCAGAAATGGCGCGATCTATTCGAGCGCGAGCCGCCGCCCTATAAGCGTCTCCTGTTGAACGTGCACTTTGAGTTTCTCGGCGACCACTGTCAGAATTTTCCACAGGTCACTATGGGTAAGCCGTTTTAGTTCGATTGTTTCGAGGATGCGCCCCGCAGACGCGTGAGACTGAAGCAGCTCGGTTACGTCTTGCATGATGCCGCAGAAAATGAAGCGGACATCGGCGTTCAGTTCGGGGATGTTGCGGATAAACTCGGCGAACTTTTCGCGCTCTGCGTTGCTGCCGATACGCTCCAATTCATCGATAATGATAATGGTCGTATTTTTCCTCTTGGATGCGACATAGCGAACGATGTCGAGCGCTTCAGCGAGGGATTGCGGCGCCGGCACGCCGCCGCCAACTTTGGTCGCATCCTTAATTCCCAACCCCATGCCTCCTGGCAGCGTGAAATTAAATCCGCCGCCCGAAGCAAGCCGTTCGACGCGCTCTTCAACCGGTATCGTTGCGTTACCTATTGCTTGGATTGTTTGCGCGAAGTTGTTGGTGTTCCCGCACATCACGTAAATCGGAACGTTCTCGATACCGGTGTATAAATTCGCCGCCGTTAGAGCCAATGATGTCTTGCCGACCCCGCGGTCGCCATAAATGAAGATCTGCCGACCCGGAGAATTAAAGGCTCGGTCAATGAGCTGAAGGGTCTTCTCGCGGCCAAAGAGCCTATCGGGTGTCTTGATCGTATCCGACGGAGACAGATTCTCGCTCAGTACCTTTTTCAGCGTTACATCGTCTACGCCCGGAATCATGCGAAATCCTCCACGGCAACCCTATACCGGTTGACGATCCCCATACCATGTTCTCTAAATGTTCTCCATGGCTGTTGAGACCCTAGGCGAGGCATTTTCTCTCGGATGGCGCCTGACGGCGCGGTGCACCCGTGGCCGAGTTGACGGCCCGCAGTCGCAGTCTAGCCGGGAATGCCATAACCGACGTGTCCTTGACCTAGAAACGCTCGTGTGGACGCGCGGCCGAGCGTTCCCGCTGTCGCGCCTCGAAAGCCGCCTGCGATGCCCGCGCTGTGGCTCGCGCGAGATCGTCGTAATGTTTGAGCCGCCAGCCGTGGCGCGTACCGCGTAGCGGAGCAAATTCGGAGCAAATTTCCGAAGAGCAAAAATTAAGTCGTTGATTTTCTGGCGGTTCTGAGAGGAGTCGAACCTCCGACCTTCGGTTTAGGAAACCGCTGCTCTGTCGAAGCGAGTTCAAGACCTCGCTAGAGCGAGCTAGTTTCGAACGCGACGCCAGCCGACGCATCAATAAACATCTCTTTTAATGGGCGTCTCGAGACTGTATCTCCAAGCGAAAGTGCACAGCTTCAGAGAAAATGGCGCTCTAGAGAACGAATTTAGGGGCAAGCCGCGTTTCGAGGTGCAGAGGATTGATCCCAGGATGCTGCAAATTCCACGCGTATTCTCGCTGCAAAGTCCCGGCTGAGAGCGATTCGCCTCAGGATGGTGGCGGAGGGAGTGGGATTCGAACCCACGTTACGGTTTCCCGTAAACACGCTTTCCAAGCGTGCGCCTTCAGCCACTCGGCCACCCCTCCATGTCAATCGCGCAGAACGCGCATTGATCTAGCAATCACGCGCGTTGCCGCCTTATAGCCTCAGGCTATGACTCCGTCCAATCGCAAGCGGCAAGACTGAGGCCGTCTCGGATGCCTTATTATTGCAGGCTCCGGAATTAATTGCGATCATCGGATCGTCCGGCAACCGCACAAAAAAGTCGGCGCGAAAACGCCGTCAATAAGACATCGGCAAAGCCACGAACTCCAGAGGAATAAAATGTCCGGCGATGTTTCCGCACTTCACATGGTGCTGGCCGGCGACCCCGGGCTTTACGCCATCGTGCGGCTGTCGCTCATCGTCAGCCTAAGCGCCGTGTTGCTCGCGGCGCTCATCGGCGTTCCAGCCGGCGCGATGCTGGCATTGATCCGCTTCCCCGGACGCGAGGCGGCCATCGTTTTCCTCAATGCGATGATGGGGCTGCCGCCGGTGGTGGTCGGATTGGCGGTGTTCCTGGCGCTGTCGCGCTCAGGCCCGCTGGGGTCGTGGGGCCTTCTGTTCACGCCGCAGGCCATGGTGATCGCGCAAACCATTCTGGTCGCGCCGATCATTGCCGCCCTCACGCGACAGACCATCGAGGACCTATGGGTCGAATACCGCGATGAAATGGCGGCGATGAATATCGGACCCGTGCGCCGCGTTGCGACGCTGATCTGGGACGCGCGATTTTCCCTGGTGACGGCGCTGCTCGCCGGCTTCGGCCGCGCGGCGGCCGAGGTCGGCGCCATCATCATTGTCGGCGGCAATATCGACGGCTTCACCCGGACCATGACCACGGCAATCGCGCTGGAAACCTCCAAAGGCGACCTGCCGCTCGCCGTTGGCCTCGGCTTGGTGCTGATCGTCATCGTGATTGCGATCAATGCGCTGGCCTGGGGCGCGCGCCGCGCTGGCGAACATTACGCGGGATGACCATGCGCGCGCCCGCCTCCGATCTGCCGGTAATGTTCTCGGACGTAACCGTCGTCGCCGGCGACGTGGCGATCCTCGACAATATTTCGCTGACGCTGGCGCCGGGGCCCCCCACCGTCCTGGTCGGCCCGAATGGTGCCGGCAAGACAACGCTCCTGCGCGCGGCCATGGGCCTGATCCCGGCAACGCGCGGCTGCATCACTTGGGGCGGTCGCGAACAATCCCCGCCCGACCGCCGCGCCATTCTGTTCCAGCGGCCGGTCATGCTCCGCCGCAGCGCCGCCGGCAATGTCCATTGTGCGCTGGCCGCGGCCGGATTGCCGCGTACCGCACGTGCGCAGCGCGCTGCCGAATTGCTCGCCGAGGTCGGCTTGCATGGGTTCGAGCGCCGTCCGGCGCGGCGGCTTTCGGGCGGCGAGCAGCAACGCCTGGCGCTGGCGCGCGCGCTGGCGCGCGATCCGGCGGTGCTGTTTCTCGACGAGCCGGCCGCCAGCCTCGACCCAGCCGCCACCAAGGCGATCGAGGATATCGTGCGCGCCGTCACCGCGCACGGCGTCAAGGTCGTGATGTCGACGCACGATCTCGGCCAAGCCAGGCGGCTCGCCGGCGACGTCGTATTGCTGCATCGCGGCCGGCTGATCGAGAATGCACCGGCGTCCGAATTTTTTGCCAATCCGCGCACCAAAGAAGCACGGACGTTCATCGCCGGTGAATTGCTGGTGTGAGGGGACGGCTTAACAAGACAACACTTTTAAGGAGGATTGCATGTTTCATCGTCGTTGTTTCATTGCTGCCGCCGCGTTCGGGGCGCTGCTGGTCGCCGCACCGCAAAGCTATGCGCAGGATAAATCAATTGTCGTTGCTTCAACGACCTCGACGCAGGATTCCGGCCTGTTCGAATATCTGCTGCCGTTGTTCAAGAAGAAGACCGGCATCACCGTGAAAGTCGTCGCGCAGGGCACCGGGCAAGCGCTCGACACCGGCCGGCGCGGCGACGCCGACGTCGTCTTCGTGCACGCCAAATCGGCGGAAGAGAAATTCCTCGCCGAGGGCCAGGGCGTAAAGCGCTTCCCGGTCATGTACAACGACTTCGTCCTGATCGGGCCGAAGACCGACCCCGCCGGCATCAAGGGGATGAAAGACGTCGCCAAGGCTTTCCAGACCATCAAGGCCAAGCAAGCCTCGTTCATATCGCGCGGCGACCGTTCCGGCACCAACATCGCCGAGCTCAAGCTCTGGAAAGACGCCGGCATCGACATCGATAAAGACAAGGGGCCCTGGTATAAGTCGATCGGCCAAGGCATGGGGGCGGCGCTCAATACCGCCAACGCCGGCAACGCCTACGTCCTGTCCGACCGCGGCACCTGGATTCATTTCAAGAACAAAGGCGACTTGCAGATCCTGGTCGAAGGCGACAAGCGCATGTTCAACCAGTACGGCGTCATGCTGGTGAACCCGGCTAAGCATCCGAGCGTGAAAAAGGACCTCGGCCAGCAGTTCATCGACTACCTGGTTTCGTCGGAAGGGCAGAAAGACATCGCCAATTACAAAATCAACGGCGAGCAATTATTTTACCCGAATGCCACAGATCCGAGCGCATGAAGTACTGCTGCTGCTGTGCGGCGCGCTCGTCATGAGCGCGCCGGCGCACTCCGAAACAGTTTCGCTCTACGCCGCCGGCAGCCTGCGCGGCGCGCTGACCGACGTTGCCAAAGCCTTCGAGATCAAGACCGGCAACAAGGTTGAAGCCAAGTTCGGGCCCTCCGGCGCGCTCAAGGACGAAATCGCGGGTGGCGCGAAAGCGCAGGTGTTTGCCTCGGCTAACATGGAGCATCCGCAGGCACTGCACGACGAGGGAAAAAGCGGCCCGGTCGTGCGCTTTGTCCGCAACAAAATGTGCGCGCTGGCTCATCCGCTGCTCAAGGTCGACGGCGCAAATCTGCTTGCACGCATGCTCGATCCGGCTGTGAAGCTCGGCATATCGACGCCGAAGGCCGACCCGTCCGGCGACTACGCGATCGAGATCTTCCGCAAGGCCGGCGCCATCAAGCCGGGGGCACAAGCGGCGCTCGAAAAGAAGGCACAGCAGTTGACCGGCAGCCCGACCAGCGCGGCGGCCCCGGCCGGCCGCCTCGTGTATGGCTGGCTGGTGGCCGAAGGCAAAGCCGACATCTTCCTCACGTATTGTACCAATGCGCGCGCCGCGCTGAACCAAAACCCCGATCAGCAGATGATCCAATTGCCTGACAATCTCAGCGTCGCTGCCGACTACGGCTTGACAGTGATCGAGGGTGCGACGCCTGCGGCGCAGGCTTTCGCCAACTTCATCGTCTCGCCCGAGGGCGAAGCGATCCTTGCCAGCTATGGTTTCGCGCCGGGAAATTGACCGAGTGAAAAAATGCGGGGCCGACGCGGCCCCGCATGCGACTTGGACACCGCCGTGTAGCGGCTGTGAGCATTATCCCTGCGAGATGAACTTGGTGTTCATGTAGGCCTGCAGGCCCTCGATGCCGCCTTCCGAACCGTAGCCCGATTCCTTGACGCCGCCGAACGGCGTCTCCGGCGTCGACACCGCGACGCTGTTAACGCCGACCATGCCGGACTGGATGGCGTCGCCGATCGCGGCCGCGGTCTTGTCCGACGTGGTGAAAGCATAAGCCGCGAGGCCAAACTCCAGCGAGTTGGCGCGCTCGACGACTTCGTCGAAGGTCTTGAACGGCACGATCGGCGCGAGCGGCCCGAACGGCTCTTGCGTCATGATCTTGCTGTCGTCTGGCACGTCGGTGATCACCGTCGGCTGGAAGAAAAAGCCCTGGTTGCCCTGACGCGAGCCGCCTGTGGCGACCTTGCCGCCACGATCCTTGGCGTCGTTGACGAAGCTCTCCATGGCGTCGAGCCGGCGCGGATTGGCGAGCGGCCCGAGCGTGATGCCCTTCTCCAGCCCGTCACCCATCTTGAGGCCCTTGGCGTATTCGGTGAAGCGGGCGAGGAATTTGTTGTAGCCCTTCTCCTGGACGTAGAACCGCGTCGGCGAGATGCAGACCTGACCGGAGTTGCGATACTTGAATGCCGCGATGGTGTCCGCGGCCTTTTCCGGATCGGCGTCGTCGAACACGACGACTGGAGAGTGACCGCCCAATTCCATCGTGGCGCGCTTCATGCCCTTGGCGGCGAGCCCGGCGAGATGCTTGCCGACCGGGATCGAGCCGGTGAAGGAAATCTTCTTGACGATCTTCGACGGGATCAGGTGCTCCGACACGTTGGCCGGCACGCCGAACACAAGATTGAGCACGCCTGCCGGCAGGCCGGCGTCGGCGAAGCATTTCACCAGTTCGACGCAACCGCCCGGCGTTTCCTCCGAGGCCTTGATGATGAGCGAGCAGCCGGCCGCAAGCGCGCCGGCGATCTTGCGCACGGGCGTCAATGTCGGGAAATTCCATGGGGTGAACGCGGCGACCACGCCAACGGGTTCCTGAAGAACAAGTTGCCGCACGCCCTTCGCCCGGCCCGGAATGACACGGCCATAGGTGCGGCGGCCTTCCTCGGCGTACCAGTCGATGATGTCGGCCGATGTCAGCACCTCGGCGCGTGACTCGACATAGACCTTGCCCTGTTCCTGAGTCTGCACCTTGGAGACATGGTCGTAGCGCTCGCGCAGAAGATCGGCGGCCTTGCGCATGATCTTGGAGCGGTCGTAGGCGGAGGTGTTCTTCCACACCTGAAAGCCCTTCTCGGCGGCGGCCAGCGCGGCGTCGAGATCCGCGGTCGAGGCATGGGGCAGAACGGCCAGCGTCTTGCCGGTCGCGGGGTTGATCACGTCCTCGCCCTTGCGGCCTTCGCCGTTGAGCCATTTGCCGTCGATATAAAGCGCGAGATCGGAATACATGGGACCCTCACTGCTGGCGGGAAAATCTTGGGCGCTGGATTAGCATTTTCGGACGGGCCCGGCTATTACCCCAAAAACGCGCCGCCGTTGACGTGGATGGTCTGCCCGCTGACGTTGCGGCCGCCGGGACCGGCGAGCAAGCGCACCATGGCGGCGACGTCGTCCGGCTTGCCTGGCTCGCCGGTGATGGTGCCATGCGTCAGATGATGCGCCGGGTTGAGCGAGGTACGCGGCCGGGTGGTGTGGATCGCGCCCGGCACCACGCAATTCGCGGTGATGTGGTAGGCGCCGAGGTCGTGCGCCAGCGCGCGGCTGAAACCGACGAGGCCGGCTTTCGCGGTCATGACATGCGCGCGGCCTTTGGAACCGATATGCGCGCTCATGCCGCCGATGTTGATGATGGCGCCGCCGTTTTTCTTCATCGCCGGCAGGCAGGCGTGTACGCCGTGGAAGGCCGAGTCGAGCGTCACGTTCATGATCTCACGCCACTCGGCGTAGCTCATCTCGTCGATCGGCTTCTCACGCCGCAGCGAA
>DASUGZ010000213.1:0-22730 GCA_036273755.1 Pseudolabrys sp. | reverse complement strand
GACGCGGGTCTTGACCCACTCGGCATCCCATTTGGCGCGGATGTTCTGAGTGGCGCCCTCGGATGCGGCGACGCTCTTGACTTCGCGCATCACCCGCTCGCCGTAGCTCGTGAGCGCGCGCGAGAACAAAAGCTTTTCGTGCTGCACGGCGACCTGATCGGCGCGCTGCGCAGAGGAGATCACCGCGACGACGATGCAGACGATCGCCACGGCCACGATGACGCCGATCGGCACCACGACGCTCAACCGCGCGCGATCCCAACTGGTGTAATTCCGCTCGGATGCACGCGCGTGCGTCCCGGCCGCCACGTCTGAGCCCCTCAAGTTAGCCTGCCCGCTGAACTTTTCCGGCCGAAACTAGGGGCGAAAGCTTGCTTTTCGCTTTCTTTTCGCTTCCCCGCGGTTTCGGCCCCCGGCCGCCAGGCGGCCGAATACCGCAATTCGCGCGATTGAATTAACGAGTGGTAAACGAGCGTGGGCTGGGCGGTGTCAGCCGCCGTTGCGGTAGGGCGGGCGCGGGATGGCGATATGGGCGGCGCGCAATGCAGCCGACCAGCGTTCGCGCAGGTCCTGAAAATAGGGTTCGCCCGGCTCGATGCGATAGTTCAACTCAGAGTTGAATGTGTCGCCACGCACCATCAAGATGTCGATCGGCAGCCCGACGCCGAGATTGGAACGCATGGTGGAATCCATGGAGATCAGCCCGATCTTGAGCGCGTCATAGAGGTCGGTGTCGAAGCTGATGGCGCGGTCGAGGACCGGCTTACCGTATTTGTGCTCGCCGATCTGCAGGTAAGGCGTGTCGATGGTGCATTCGATGAAGTTGCCCGCCGAATAGATCATGAACAGCCGAACCCGGCCGCCCTTGATCTGGCCGCCGAACAGGAAGGCGACGTCGTGGTCGACCGAAGCCGCTTCCAAGGCCTTGCCTTCGGCGCCCTGGACGGTGCGGATGGTGCGGCCGATGCGCTGCGCCGCCTGGAACATGGTCGGCGAGTTCAGCAGCGTTTCGACTTGTCCGGTTTCCGGATTTTCCACACCCTCGGTGAGGATCGAGCGCACCGATTGCGACAAAGACAAATTGCCGGCGGAGGCAATCGCCATGATGCGCTTGCCCGGCTCGGTGTAGACGTGCAGCTTGCGGAAGGTCGAGATATTGTCGAGGCCGGCGTTGGTCCGCGTATCCGCGATCATCACCAGGCCGTCGCCCACCAGAATTCCGCAGCAATAGGTCATGGGGCTTCGCCCTTCTCCCGCTGGCCTTATAGCGGCGGCGGGGGCTTGAGCCAACGGCGCAAGCAGGTTTAAGTGTTGCGGGAACCGGTTCATATGAGCAGCGCATCCGACATCGTTACCGCGGCCGTCCTTGTGATCGGCGACGAGATCCTGTCCGGACGCACCAAGGACAAGAACATCGGCTTCATCGCCGACTATCTGACCGCCCTCGGCATCGACCTGAAGGAGGTGCGCGTCATCTCCGACGACGAGGCGGCGATCGTCGAGGCGGTCAATGCGCTGCGCGCGCGCTACACGTACCTCTTCACCACCGGTGGCATCGGCCCGACGCATGACGACATCACCGCCGAATGCGTGGCGAAAGCCTTCGGCGTCGGCATCAGCCATCATCCGGAAGCGGTCGCCATCCTCAAAGAGCGCATGGCCAAGACCGGCGGCGAGCTCAACGAGGCGCGCCTGCGCATGGCGCGCATCCCGCATGGCGCCGAGCTGGTGAAAAACAAAGTCTCTGGCGCGCCCGGTTTCTGGATCGGCAACACCATCGTGATGGCTGGCGTGCCCTCGATCATGCAGGCGATGGTCGACGAGGTGGCGCCGAAGCTGAAAACCGGCGCCAAGCTGTTGTCGGAGACGATCCGCGCCGATGCCAAGGAAGGCGACGTCGGCACCGAATTGGGCGCTATCGCCAAGGCGAACCCGGAGACGATTATCGGCAGCTATCCGTTTTTCGACGAGAAGCTCGGGCCCAACACCAACATTGTGGTGCGTTCGCGCGATGCGCAGAAGCTCGCAACCGCCAAGGCGGCGGTCGAGACAATGCTGGTGCAGGTGAAGTCGCAACTCGCCGCCGCGGCACGCTGAGATGCCGGTCGTGCCACACATACCGTTCGTTCCCGCGCAAGCGGGAACCCAGTCCTTTCTTCAAGCTCGTTGTATGTCGCCCCTGGGTCCCCGCTTTCGCGGGGACGAACGGATCGAGTGATGCCGAAGCCGCCAGCGGGCCCGCCATCGCCGGAAAAAATCTTTCCCGTCTCCTGGGATCAATTCCACCGCGATTCGCGGGCGCTGGCCTGGCGGTTGCACGAGGCGGGGCCGTTCGACGCCGTCGTCGCCATCACCCGCGGCGGTCTGGTGCCCGCCGCGATCGTGGCGCGCGAGTTGAACGTCCGCCTGATCGAGACGGTGTGCGTGGCGAGCTATCATGACTACAAGAACCAGGGCGAACTCAAGGTGCTCAAAGGTGTCGCGCCGGAAGTGACCGCGATGCGCGGGCAGGGCAAGGGTGTGTTGATCGTCGATGACCTGGTCGATACCGGCAAGACCGCGCGCGTCGTGCGCGACATGCTGCCGGCGGCGCATTTCGCCACCGTCTATGCCAAGCCGATGGGCCGGCCGCTTGTGGATACGTTCATCACCGAAGTGTCGCAGGACACCTGGATCTATTTCCCCTGGGATACGGCGCTGGCGTTTTCGCCGCCGATCCGCGAAGGCGGCGATTGAACGGCGCGGAAGGGCGGCGCATAGTCGCGCAATAAGAAGAATTTCAGGGAGGATGACATGCTGACGCGGCGTACATTGCTCGCAAGCGCGGGCGCTTCGTTGCTGGCGGCGCCGGCGCTGGCGCAAACCTATCCGACGCAGACCATCCGCATCATCGCCGGCTTTCCGCCGGGCGGCGGCATCGACATTTCGGCGCGGCTGATCGCCGAGCCGCTCAAGACACTCGGCCAGACCGTGATCGTCGAAAACCGTACCGGCGCCGCCGGCATGCTCGCGGCCAACACGGTCGCCAAGGCGCCGCCCGACGGCCACATGCTGCTGATGGCGACGTCGGGCGAGATCGCGATCGCGCAGCATCTCTACAAGGACAAGATGACCTACGATCCGCTGCGCGAGCTCGCGCCCATCGCGCTGATCGGCGTGGTGCCTTGCGTGGTCGTCGTCGCGACCGCGACGCCGGTGCATAATCCGAAGGAATTGATCGCTTACTGCAAGGCCAACGCGGGCAAGCTGTCGTTCTCCTCGTCCGGCGTCGGCAATCCGCAACAGCTCGCCGGCGAGCTGATGAACACCATGGCCGGTACCAACGTCCTGCACGTGCCCTATCGCGGCGCTGCGCCGGCGGTGACCGATGTCGCCAGCGGCGCGGTGTCCATGAGCTTCTCGAGCCTCGCCGCGGCGCTGCCGTTGATCAAGGCCGACAAGCTGCGCGCCGTCGCCGTCACCTCGAAGGACCGCATGCCGCAGCTGCCGGACGTCGCGCCGCTCGCGGAAGGCGCGCCAGGATTGGCCGGCTACGAGTTGCTCAACTGGTTCGGCCTGTTCACCACTGGCGGCACGCCACAGCCGATCGTCGACCGGCTCAACGGCATCGTCGAGACGGCGCTCAAGGAGC
This sequence comes from Pseudolabrys sp., assembly GCA_036273755.1. Lineage (GTDB taxonomy): Bacteria > Pseudomonadota > Alphaproteobacteria > Rhizobiales > Xanthobacteraceae > Pseudolabrys. Next base: position 19,099 of record DASUGZ010000213.1, on the reverse strand, counting down.
CGGCGATCGCCGACAAACTGGTGCCGCAGGGTATCGTGCCGCGGCCGATGAACGCGGGGCAGTTCAAGAGCTTCGTCGCTTCCGAGAGCGAGAAGTTCGGCAAGATCATCGTCAAGGCCAACATTAAAGTGGCGAACTGACCGCGTTTTTCGTGTATGCTCGCTGAAACCTCGCCCGGGAGGAAGCCATGAACGTCCAGCAGAAGATCGACGGCAAGTTTGACGATTTGCGCTCGCATCATCTCAAGCCCGTCGACATGCCGTGGCAGCAGACGCGCTTTGCCGGCTGCGAGATGAAGCCGCTGATGGTCGAGCCCAAGACCGGGCTCGCCACGCTGTTGATCCGCATGGCGCCGGGCGCGGAATTGCCCGACCACGAGCACGTCTTGATCGAGCAGACTTACGTGCTCGAAGGCTCGCTGGTCGACAAGGAAGGCCCCGACGCCGGCACCGAGGTGAAGGCCGGCGAATTCGTCTGGCGCCCGGCGGGCTCGAGGCATTCGGCCTGGGCGCCGAAGGGCGGCACCTTCATCGCCATCTTCCAGATCCCCAACAAGTTCTTCGAGAAGGACGGCCGCGTGCTCGACCCCGCGGGCAAGGACTGGAACGAGGCCTGGGCCGCTTTATTACCGACCTGATGTGACGCGCCGACCGCGCTCATCCCGCGCGTGCGGCGCGGGCGAGGAGCTTTGCGGACGTGGCGAAATGGTAGACGCAAGGGACTTAAAATCCCTTGGGAGTAATCCCGTCCCGGTTCGAGTCCGGGCGTCCGCACCACAGCAAGACCGCCCCACCAAAATCAGGTCAGCATCGCTGCACTATTTCAGCGACGCCAGCGATGTATCCTCCGGTCTCAACTTGCGCTGTGGGGCGCAGGCAAAGCGAAGAGGGGGCATTCTTGAAGAAACATCTGGTCTCGATCCGTCACGAGCACGGCGCGCAATCGTCGCTGTGGGCCGTCATCTTTGCCGTCACTTTCGTGGCCGCGGTCGTGGTCGACCTCGCCGGGTTGCTTCAATACGCGGGTGTGGTCGGCGGCTTGCCGCTGCGAATTCTGGAAATCGGCGGCATTATCACCGCGGCGGCGATCTTGCCGCTGATCGTGATGGGCATGTCCATTTCCAACGATTTCAATCGCAAGCGATAGCCGCAGGCCATCGGTCACGACGCCTTTTTGCGGCGCCGCTGGTTCTCGGTCATTTGCATCAGCAGCACGATCAACTCGTGCGGAATTTCCTTGTCGGGCTTGTAGCGCGACCGCAGCCCGCAACCGATCGCTTCCCGCATGACGGCATGGAGGGTGGCGGGTTCGTCGGCGATGTTCTGTTCAGCTGCGTAAGCCACGCTTCGGCTCCAAACAACCGTGTTGAGCATAAGTACGCCCCACTGTCCGTGCGACAGTCCCAAGACCTCTAAGTCGACGAGTCAACGCAGGAGCGTGGAAAAAGCTCCCCCGATGCTGGGCTGGCTTCCTTGCCGGTGCCAGCCATGCAGGGGCGCATGGCGCCCGGCTTATTTCACCGCCATTGGCTGTGGAAGGCTCGATTCTGGCGAAAGCGCCTAGGGCGTCAGCACGATCAGATCGGTGTCCGCGTCGGTTTCATCGCTCAACGGGTTGTCGGAGACAATCAGCGAGGAACCGGGCGAGATCAGCATCGAGATTTTCTCGATCGCCTCAGGCGGCAGCGCGATGCGGTCGAGCGCCTCGGCCGCGGTCGAGGCCGCCTGCGGTTCCGCCTCGGCATCCTCGGTCTTGCCGCGCCGCTTCGCCTTGTGATGGGCATAGCCGCTGGGGATCGAGATGACGTTCCAGCGCAGCGCCTTGCCCTCGTCCTTCAACGCCATCGCCGTGTAGATATGCGTGCCAAGCGGGCGGTCGGCATCGGCGATGGTCACGGGCATGTCGAACAGCTGGTTGAAGCCCTGGCGCACGAAAACCTTGCTTTGCTTGCGGCTGACGAAGACCGTGATCGGCCGTGGCGGCGCGCTTGGTTTTTGTTCGGCCGCCGGCGCGATCTTGTCGGTTGCGTCAGCCACGGTGACTGCGGCGACCGGCTGGATTGCGGCGGCCGGTGCGGCAGGCGCGCTCGTTGCCACTTTGGTCGTGTCCCCGGCAAGCGTCGCCGGCACGAACAGTTTCGGATTGTCGATATCGACCGGCGGCGCCGGCTCGCGCGTCACGATCACACGCGCGCCGACCTTGGTGGTGTGGAACAGCCAGATGGCGAAATCCTCCGGCAGGCGGATGCAGCCGTGCGAGGCCGGATAGCCGGGGCGGGGCCCGGCATGCATGGCGACGCCGGACCAAGTGATGCGCTGCATGTAAGGCATCGGCGCGCCGCTATAGATGTTCGATTGGTGCCACTTGGCTTTGGACAGAACCGTGAAGACGCCGAGCGGCGTCGGGTGGCCCGGCATGCCGGTGGAAATCGGCGCGCGTGCGACGAAGCCGTTCTGGCCGTAAAGCTCGACTTCCTGCTTGGCGATCTCGACGACGATCTGGAACGGACCCTGCGGGTGTTGTTCACGCACCGTCTGGCGCGCGGATTCGGGCTCATGGTTGTGGCGCTGCTTGCGCAGCGGTTTGTCTTCACGCGGCGGCCAAACGTTCGAATAATAGCCCGCCTGGTTGGGCCAGCCGAAGAAGTCGGCGGCGGCCGGCGCGGGTGCGGCAAGCCAAAGCGCAACTCCGGCGCCGAGCGCCGCGAAAACGCGCATCCGGTGCGGCGATGGCGCCGTGCTGTTCCCCCCAAGCCGAATCATCCGGGTATTTTATCTCCAATTCTGGCGGCCGCTCGAAGCTTCACGCAGGAAGCTTAATAAAACGGCGGGCGGACGGCCGCGCCGCCGCCGGACCGCTTTGTCCCCTTCAGTGACAGGCCGGGGACGGCCGGGTTAAGACTTTTTAACACCGATCTGGAACCTTCGTGGGCAAATGGGCGCCACAATGACCAGGTCATGAAGCAGCGCGCAGGGCAGGTGGGACACGACGCGGCTAACATGGCGAAGCAACTGCGAAATTACGGTCTCTTAGGCGCGGCCGCTGCCATCGGCGCTGCGGCGCTCGCCGGCTGCGCGTCCGAGGACGCGGCGTCCTCGTTCCTCGTCGCACCCGGACATTACGTCTTGTACCAATGCGACGATATCGATCGCGCCGCCAAGGGCGCGGTGGTGCGGCAGCACGAACTCGAACAGCTGATGGCGAAGGCGAGCACGACGACGACCGGGGTGTTGATCGGCGACGCCACCTACGGCACGGAACTTGCGACCATCCGCGGTCAGCTACGCGATCTGCACCAGGCCGCGCTCGATAAGAATTGTCCGACCGTGCCCGCGGCGCCGGCGGTCGTCCCCGCCACGGCGCGCTGAGCGCGCGTTTAAGGCACCCGTCGGATCACCGCGAGCGAGCCGTCGGCAAGTCCGACCGCGATTCCAGGCGGACCGGCGCCCTGCGCCACCAGTCCGAGGTTGGTCGCCGCCGCCGCCGGCAGCGTGACGCTGGCGATCTCACGCGGGTGCGGTGCGAAGCTGACGATGCGCAGATGCGTGCGGTCGAGCGAGGGCGCGGCGATGTCGGGGATTTTGTCGCCGTCGAAATCGGCGACCGCCGCCATGTCGATCGCGCGGGTGCCGGCGATGTGGTTGGCGATGTCCGGCAGTTCGGCGATTTTGCGAAAAGCTCCGCCGTTCCAGCTCCACAATTCGAGCACGCCGACGACGTGCGGCTGGCGCACCAGCGTGAGATGAGGTTTGCCGTCGCCGGTGAAGTCGGCGATGCCCGCGGGATCGAGCCAGCGGTGCGGCGCGCCCAGCGGCGGCGTCTCGGCGACGATGTCGTATTTGCCGCGCCGCGCGGCGATCACCGCGAGGCTTGAGCCGCGCTTGAGCGACGATTTCACCACGACAATCGAGTCATGACCGTCGCCGTCGAGATCGGCGAGGCGCGGCTCGAGATCTTCGAACACGGCGTCGTCCTTGAGCCGCACGGTCTGGCGCTTGCCGTCCCGCGTCTCGACCACCAGGCTGGCGGCCTCGATTTTGTCGCCGAGGATGCCGTGGTCGTAGCGGGTCGTCGGCTCGGCGAGCCAGGCGCGCGCGATGTCGCGGCTGCCGGTCGCGACCTTGCCGTCGGGGAGTGCGCCTTCGGGCCGCTCCGCCTTTGGCGGTGTGTCGATGAAGGCAAGCGACGCTTTGCCGCCGGCCGCCGTGAGCTTGTACCAGAGGCCGCCGGCATTGACGCGGACCTCGCCGGCGACGGTTTCGACGGCGAGAACGCGGGCCGGCGCGTTGACGCGCTCGATACGCCATTCGGCAGCCTGGGCGGTGGATGCGGCAAAAATAAGCGCGAGAAGGAGACGATGCATTCGCATTGCTTACAATGCCGCGCGGCGCAGGCGCAATGCGTTGCCGACAACGCTGACCGACGACAGCGCCATCGCCGCCGCGGCGATGATCGGCGACAGCAGCAGGCCGAACAGCGGGTAGAGCACGCCGGCGGCGATCGGCACGCCGGCCGAATTGTAGAGGAAGGCGAAGAACAGGTTCTGCCGGATATTGCGCATCACCGCCTTCGACAGCGTGCGTGCCTTGACGATGCCGGCGAGGTCGCCCTTGAGCAGCGTGATGCCGGCGCTTTCAATGGCGACGTCGGTGCCGGTGCCCATGGCGATGCCGACGTGAGCGGCGGCGAGTGCCGGCGCGTCGTTGACGCCGTCGCCGGCCATGGCGACGACGTGGCCCTCGCGCGCGAGCCTCTCGATCACCGCGCTTTTCTGCTCGGGCAGGACTTCGGCCTCGACCTCGGCGATACCGAGGCGTTTGGCGACTGCGAGCGCGGTGGTGCGGTTATCGCCGGTGAGCATGACGACGCGCAGGCCGTCGGCGGCCAGCGCTTTGAGCGCGTCGGGCGTCGAGGCCTTGATCGGGTCGGCAATGGCGATGACGCCGGCGAGCTTGCCGTTGACGGCGAGGAAGATGGCGGTGGCGCCGTCCTGACGCAGGCGGTCGGCGTCGTCGGCAAGCGCCGCCGTATCGATATTAAGTTCGGCGAGGAACGCTGGGTTGCCGAGCGCGAGTCGGTTGCCCTCGACCATGCCGACCACGCCTTTGCCGGCCGGCGCGTCGAAGCCGCGCACCGGGGGCAAGTCGAGCTTGCGTTCCGCCGCCGCGGCAATAATCGCCGCCGCCAGCGGGTGTTCGCTGCCACGCTCGGCGCAGGCGGCAAAACGCAGCACCTGCGCCTCATCGAAGCCCGCAGCGGGAACGATGGCCACGATCTTCGGCTTTCCTTCGGTGAGAGTGCCGGTCTTGTCGAGCACCAGCGTGTCGATGCTTTCCATGCGCTCGAGCGCCTCGGCGTTCTTGATCAGCACGCCGTCCTGGGCGCCGCGGCCGACGCCGACCATGATCGACATCGGCGTGGCGAGGCCGAGTGCGCAGGGGCAGGCGATGATCAAGACGCTCACGGCGGCGACCAACCCGAAGGCAAAGCGCGGTTCCGGCCCGAACGCCGCCCAGGCCGCGAAGGCGAGGATGGCGACCGCAATCACCGCCGGCACGAACCAGGACGCGACGCGGTCGGCAAGCCGCTGGATCGGCGCGCGGCTGCGCTGCGCCGAGGCCACCATCTGCACGATCTGCGCCAGCAGCGTGTCGCGGCCGACCTTGTCGGCGCGCATGATGAAGCTGCCGCTTGTGTTGATGGTGCCACCGATGACGCGCGCGTCCTTGTCTTTGCCGACCGGCATTGACTCGCCGGTGACCATGGATTCGTCGACCGAGGAATGTCCTTCGAGCACGATGCCGTCGACCGGCACCTTGTCGCCCGGACGCACGCGCAATCTGTCGCCGACGGCAACGGCATCGAGCGGGATCTCCTCGTCGCTGCCGTCGTCCTTGACGTGGCGCGCGGCTTTCGGCGTGAGATCGAGCAAAGCTTTGATCGCGCCGGAGGTCGCTTCGCGCGCGCGCAATTCGAGCACCTGGCCGACCAGCACCAGCACGGTGATCATGCTGGCGGCTTCGTAATAGACCGCGACCGCGCCGTGGGAGCGGAACGTGTCCGGAAAGATGCTGGGCGCGAAAGTAGCGACGGCGCTGTACAAATAAGCGACGCCGGTGCCCATGGCGATCAGGGTGAACATGTTGAGGTTGCGCGTGGCGAGCGATTGCGCGCCGCGCACGAAGAACGGCCAGCCCGCCCACAGCACCACGGGCGTCGCGAAGGCGAACTGATAGAGATTGGACAGTGCCGGACTCATGAAGTGCAGGCCGAAATGGCCGCTCATTTCCAGCACCATGACCGGAATCGTCAGCACGAGTCCGACCCAGAAGCGCTTGCTCATGTCGGCAAGCTCGGGATTCGGGCCGGTCTCGGCGGAGGGTATTTCCGGCTCCAGCGCCATGCCGCAGATCGGGCAGGCGCCGGGGCCCTGCTGCCGGATCTCCGGGTGCATCGGGCAGGTGTAGATCGCGCCTTCGATCACGGGTTCAGGTTCGCGCGGCCCGAGATATTTCCGCGGATCGGCGATGAACTTCGTGCGGCAGCCGGCAGAGCAGAAATAGTAAGGGTGGCCCTGGTAATCGGCGCGATGCTTGGCCGTATGCGGGTCGACGGTCATGCCGCACACCGGATCGATCACGCCGCCTGCCGGCGTTTCGTGATGATCATGAAAATGACCGGCGGCGTCGCTCATGGCTTGCCTCTAATACCCCTAGGGGGTATATATCGCCTATGGCCAAGGACGGCAAGAAGGACACCAAGGCGGCGACGCGCAAGCGGCTCAACCGCATCGAAGGCCAGGTGCGCGGCCTCGCGCGCATGGTCGAGGACGAGCGTTACTGCATCGACATCGTCACGCAGATCGGCGCGGTGCGCGCTGCGTTGCGCCGGGTCGAGGAGGAAATTCTGCGCGGCCATGTCGCGCATTGCGTCAACCACGCGATTTCATCGGGCGACAAGGCCGACCAGCGCCGCAAGGTCAAGGAACTGATGGACGTGATGGGCCGCGCAGGACGGTGAAGCCGGCGCGTGGGATCGATCCGTCGCTCATTCGTCGTCGGGCGGCATGTCGCCCGGCCGTGCCTGCCGCCAGTAGGCCTTCAGCGCCTGTCCCAGGGTCGGAAAGATGCGATCCTCATGGTCGGCTCGGATGAGATCGATCTCCCGCAGCCAGTTGAGAAACTCGGTCTTGCGTCCGGCAAATATCAGGATGGCGCCGCGCGCTTGCAGCGCTTGGCGCAGGTCGCGAATGGCATAGAGCCCGTTGATGTCGATGTCGCTGATGGGGATCGCGTCGATGACGAACCACTGCAGCGCGGGTCCGGCCGCGTCGGCCGCGGCGAGCGCGCGCTGCTTGAAATAATCGGCATTGAAAAACGTTAGCGGCCCGTTGAAGCGGAAGATCGCGAGCCCTGGATAAGTCTTCGCGGTCGGGTGCCTCGTGATCGAATGGAAGCCGGGTAACCCTTCCACCTTGCCCAGGACTTCGTCGCGTGGACGAGCGGTCTGTTTGACGAAGCGCGCCACCGCCAGCGCGACGGCGATCAGAATGCCGTCGATCGCGCCTATCGCCACGACCCCGAGCGTGGTCACGATCGCCAGGGCAACCTCGAGGCGATCGATCTTCCAGAATTCTCTGACGGTCTGTATGCTGAACAGAGAAAAAGCCGCAAAGACCAGGACCGCTCCCAATGCGGCATTCGGCACGTACCGTAAGAAATCCGTCAGAAACAGGAGCGCCATCATGACCGCAGCGGCGGCGACCAGCCCGGTCACCTGCGTGCGGCCACCGGCGGCGGCACCCATGGCTGTCCGCGAGTCGGCGCCGGTGACGGCGAACCCCTGCGATAGAGCGGAGGCGATGTTGGCTGCGCCATAGGCCGCAAGTTCGCGGTCGACGTCAATCACATAACCGCCCTTCGCGGCGAAACTGCGTGCCGTCAACGTGCCGCTGGTGAACAGCACAAGTGCGAGCCCGGCTGCGTTGCCTGCCAGCGCCGGCAGGTTATCAAGGGGGAAGGCCGGCCAGCGCAATTGCGGCAAACCCGCCGGAACCGGCCCCAGGATCGCGACACCATGCGCATCGAGTTTCAGCAACGCCGCCGCGGCGCCTGCGGCAATCAGCACGACCAGCGCCGCCGGCACGCGTGGCAGCAATCGGAGCGAGATAAGCAGTATCGCAAAACTGCCCGCTCCCACCGCAAGCGTCGGCAAATGGGTTTGCGGCAGCTTGACGAAGATTTCGACCAGTCGGGGAACGATGCCGCTCGCCGTTATTTGAAACCCGAACAGCTTGCCCACTTGCCCAAGCAGAATGCTGATCGCGATTCCGTTTAGATAGCCCACCAAGATCGGTTTGGACAGGAAGTCCGCCAATGCACCGAGACGGAAGAAGCTGGCGGCAACGCATAGGAAGCCGGTGAGAAACGTCAACGCGACACAAAGCGACAGATAGAGGTTTGCGTCACCAGCGGCGAGCGGCGTGACGGCGGCGGCGAGCATGGCGCAGGCCGCCGCGTCGGGGTTCACCATCAGCTGCCGTGAGGTGCCGAAAATCGCGTACGCGACGAGCGGCAAAATGCTCGAATAAAGCCCGACGACAGGACTGAACCCCGCGAGCTGCGCGTAAGCGACCGCAACCGGCACCGCCACCGCGCCGACCGAAATGCCGGCAATCAGATCGTGCCGGAAATCCTCGGCGAAGCGATAGTTAAGAAGCGCCGGTAACCCGGGCGCGATGCGCGCGAGAAGCCCCCCGGTCCGTGCGGTGGATGAGAAAGCCGGCGGTATGACCGAACTATCACTCATTCCACGCGCTCGCTTTTGCAAAAGACAATCGTAAATGGCGTTCGTCGGACCGGAGTATTGTACTTAGAGGCAGGTAACGTTGCCGGGCCTCGGCTTATAAAATCGTCGGTCTATCGTCGGACTTTCGGTCTGGCAGCGGGTGAGGAGCCTTGCGTTGGCCAAACACAAGCGGAAGAAGTCCGACGCGGCCGAAACGAGCGACGCGTCCGGAAAGTTAAGCGGAAAACAGTTCGAGAAGGAGCTTGAAAAGCTGCAGGTCGAGCTCGTCCGCCTGCAGACCTGGGTCAAGGCCAAAGGCGCGCGCGTCATCGTGATTTTCGAGGGCCGCGACACGGCTGGCAAAGGCGGCGTGATCAGCCGGATCACCGCGCGCACCAGCCCGCGCGTCTACCGGCACGTGGCCCTGCCCGCGCCGTCCGACCGTGAGAAGTCGCAGCTCTACCTCCAGCGCTACATCGCCCATTTCCCGGCCGCGGGCCAAGTCATCCTGTTCGACCGTTCATGGTACAATCGCGCGGGCGTCGAGCGGGTGATGGGCTTTTGCGGCGATGAGGAATACGAACGCTTTCTGGCGCTGGCGCCCGCCGTCGAACGCGAGCTCATCGTCAAAAATGGAATTTTCCTGCGCAAGTATTTTCTCGACGTCAGTCAGGACGAGCAGCGCCGCCGCTTCGAAGCCAGGATCAAGGATCCGGTCAAGCACTGGAAGCTGAGCCCGATGGATACCGAGTCGGTGCGGCGCTGGTGGGATTACTCGGCGGCCTACAAGCGCATGATCCAGGCGACGCACACGCCTGACGCGCCCTGGTACATCGTGCCGGCCGATGACAAGCGCCGCGCCCGGCTCAACCTGATCCGGCATCTGCTCGACAGCATCCCTTACAAGAAGGTCGGCGTCGATCTGCCGAAGATCCCGAAGGCGCAGCCGCGGCCGAAGAAGGCGGTCGATCGTCTGGACGTCGGCCAGCGGATTCCCAGCCGCTATTGAATTTTACCCGAACCGCTCTCTCGCCAGCTTCGCCCCGGCGCCGAGCGCCTTGAGCTTCGCCTCGGCGATGTCGCGCCGCATCGGCGCCATGCCGCAATTGGTGCAGGCGACGATGCGCTCCTTCGGCACATATTTCATTGCTTCACCGATCACGCCGGCCACTTCATCCGGCGCTTCGATTTTGTCGGTCGCAACGTCGATGACGCCGAGCAATACATCCTTGCCGTCAAGCAGCGCCAGCAGCTTCATCGGCACGCGCGAGTGAATTGCCTCGAGCGACACGCCGCCGATACGGCTCTTGGCCAGCGCGGGAAAAAACTTCTCGTACTGCCGCCATTCGCCTTCGAGATTGTTTTTCCAGTCGATGTTGGCCTTGATGCCGTAGCCGTAGCAGATGTGCACGACGGTTTCGCAAGTGAGGCCGTCGATAGCGCGGTGAAGCGTGTCGACACCCCAGCCGGGCACTTCGTCCATGAACACGTTGTACGCCGGTTCATCGAATTGAATCACATTAGCGCCATCGGCCTGCAGCGCCCGTGCTTCCTCGTTGAGCAGGCCGGCAAAGGCCATCGCCATTTTCACTTTGTCGCCGTAGTACGAGTCGGCGATCGTGTCCGCGATCGTCATCGGACCGGGAAGGGTGACCTTCAGCTTCTTTTCTGTGTGCGCGCGGGCAAGCCGCGTTTCTGCGGCATGCGCGCGGCCTTTCAGCTTTAGCTCGCTGCGCACGGTCGGCACCATCGCTTTATAGCGATTGGCGCGAATGCCCATCTCGATTTTGTCCTGAAAGTCGATACCGTCGACGAATTCGAGGAAGCCGTGCACGAAATGCTGGCGCGACATTTCGCCGTCACAGACGATGTCGATGCCGGCGTCTTCCTGCAGCTTGACCGCAAGCAATGTCGCGTCGAGTTTGCCTTGCGCGAGATCGTCGCCTTGCAAGCGCCACTGGGGCCACAGCTTATTAGGCTCGGCGAGCCAGGACGGTTTCGGCAGGCTGCCGGCGACGGTCGACGGAAACAACATCTGTCAGCTCATACGTTCGAACCGCTCGGGCGGCCGCCAACTATAGAGCCAATCGAAGCGGCTGAGCAGTCTTTCTCCGCCCATCGCGCGCATCGCGACGTTTCGGATGAATGCCTCTGGCCCGCTCATCCCATAAATGCGGCCCTGCATGCGCGAGGCCTGTTGGGCGCGATAGGCGCGGTGCCAGCGTGCGCCCTCGTAAGCGCGCAGCGCATCGGCCGGATCGTCGCCGTAGTCGGCCAGCATGGCGGCGAGCACCGCAGCGTCCTCGATTGCAAGACCGGCGCCTTGCGCGAGAAAGGGCAGCATCGGGTGGGCGGCGTCCCCGATCAGCGTCACCGGCGCGGAGTCGCCGCGGAACGGCTCGGCGCGGTCGTAGAGGGCCCATTTCAGCCACCGCTCCGGCAGTGCGACCAACACGCGCGCGCTGTTGTCCCAGGCAAAGCCGCCAAAGTGACGCATGATTTCGGCGCGCTCGGCAGCTGCCGACCATCCGGTCTTGCTCCAGTCGTCGTGCACGATGGCGACGATGTTGATCAGCCGCCCCGCCTTCACCGGATAATGCACCAGATGCCCGCCGGGCCCGAGCCAGAGGTGCACCAGCGGCTGGCGGAATACTTCTGCCACTTGCTCCGCCGGGATCAGCGCGCGCCAGGCGGTACGATGGCGGAACTTCGGTTGCGGACGCGCTTGCAACCGCCCGCGCAGCGTCGACCACACGCCGTCGGCGCCGATCAAGGCGAAGGCAAGGTCTTCGGTAGCACCCTGCGCGTTACGGGCATGCACAGTGAGGCCGTTGACGTGCGTCGCAAAATCCTCGACGCAGGTGGCGAGCTTGAGCGTGATGTCCTGCGTCGCCTTCACTGCGTCGGCGAGCGCCGCCTGCAGGTCGCCGCGATGGATGGTCCAGTAGGGCGCGCCGTAGCGGCCTTCGGCGGTGCCGCCGAGCGGGATACGCACGATCTCGCGGCCGGAGCCGCCAGCCATCACGCGGATCGCTTCTGGCGTCATCACCGATGAAGCGAGCCGCTCGCGCAGCCCGAGCGCGATCAGCACGCGCGCGGCGTTGGGGCCGATTTGAATGCCGGCGCCGGTTTCTTCGAGCTTCGCGGCTTGTTCGAGCACCGTGACGCGCAAGCCGATGCGCGTGAGAGCCAATGCCGCCGTCAGCCCCGCGACGCCAGCGCCGGCGATGATGACGTGGCGTGCCGGCGCCAAAGCGTAGTCTCCGTAATGAGGTTAGGCGGCGGCGGACATCGGCAGCGCGCATTCCGCCGGCCGCGCCGCGTGCGAACTGAGCTTGGCGTCGAAGCGGTACAGCGTCGAGCAATAAGGACAGACGATTTCGTTGTCGTCGCCCATGTCGAGGAACACGTGCGGATGATCGTAGGGCGGCGTTGCGCCGACGCACATGAACTCCTTGGCGCCGATCTCGATCACCGGAACGCCCGGGTCGTTGTGGAAATGGGGGACGACGTGCTCAACCATGGTTCCGACCTCGGATCGCGCGGGACATTCCGCGCAACATAGCGGGGCGTGGCGGCGCTGTCACGGTCGATTGGGAACGCGCCGAATCGCCGTCATGGTGCACTGGCGTATCGCGTTGGCAGTTCGGGACGTCATGCGTCCGCCCTTCCGCATCGCATCGCCCTCTGCTATCGCCCAGCGCGCTGGGGCCGCCTGGCACTTGCAATGACGGGTCGAAGCGATGCCGAGTTTCAAGCATGACACCGTCGAGATCGCCTATCTCGATGAAGGGCGAGAAGATCGCGATGCCGAGCCCATCGTGCTCATCCACGGCTTTGCCTCGACCAAGGAAGTGAACTGGGTCAATCCGGGCTGGGTGCGGACGCTCACCGGCGCCGGACGCCGCGTCGTCGCGCTCGACAATCGCGGCCACGGACAATCGACCAAGCTCTACGATCCGGCCGACTACCACACATCCAAGATGGCCGAAGATGCCCGCGCGCTGCTCGATCACCTCCGCTTGGCGCGCGCCGATGTCATGGGCTATTCGATGGGCGCGCGCATCGCCGCGTTTCTCGCGATGGCGCATCCCGAACGCATGCGCTCGGCGATCTTCGCCGGCCTCGGCATCAAGCTGGTGCACGGCGTCGGTCTGCCCGAAACGGTCGCCGAAGGCATGCTCGCGCCTTCGCTCGACGACGTTACCGATCCGCAATCGCGGATGTTCCGCAGCTTCGCGCAGCAGACCAAATCCGATCTGCGCGCGCTCGCCGCCTGCATTCGCGGCACGCGGCAGACGCTGACGGAGGCGCAGGTCGCCGCGATCAAAGTGCCGGTGCTGGTCGCGGTCGGCACCGAAGACCACGTGGCGGGCGCGCCGGAGCCGCTGGCGGCGCTGATCCCCGGCGCCAAGGCGTTGCCGATCCCCAACCGCGACCACATGCTGGCGGTCGGCGACAAGGTGTTCAAAGCAGGCGTGCTTGACTTCCTTAACCAACGCGCATGAGCCATGCGTCTTTGCGTTTGCGGCCCCTCTTGGCCGCTGCAAATTTGTGATAAACGACTATCTGAGGCGTTCGAGAGGCGCTGCTGGAGAATAATATTCTATGGCTCAGTTTCAGGCGCGGCCCGCCAGGGGCCTCGACAAGGTCGATCCGGTCTGGGCGCGCATCCGCGGCGAGGCCGAAGACATCGCACGCCGCGAGCCCGAGCTCGCCACCTTCATCTATGAAAACGTGCTGCATCACGACACGCTGGAAGCTGCGGTCACCCACCGCGTCAGCGAGCGGCTCGGCAATGCCGACGTGTCCGGCGACCTGATCCGTCAAGCTTATGGCAACGCGCTCGACGATGAGCCGTCGCTCGGCGAAATCTTCCGCGCCGATATCGTCGCCACTTTCGACCGCGATCCGGCGACCAGCCGCTTCATCGAGCCGGTGCTTTACTACAAAGGCTTCCACGCCATCCAGACGCATCGCCTGGCGCATTGGCTTTACAAGAAGGGTCGCAAGGATTTTGCGCTTTATCTGCAAAGCCGCTCGTCCTCAGTCTTCCAGTGCGACATCAACCCCGCCGCTAAGATCGGCCGCGGCATCTTCCTCGATCACGCCACGGGGCTGGTGGTCGGCGAGACCGCCTCGATCGACGACGACGTCTCGATTCTGCACGACGTGACGCTTGGCGGCACCGGCAAGGAAAACGAGGATCGCCATCCGAAAATTCGCCATGGCGTGATGATCGGCGCCGGCGCCAAGATCCTCGGCAATATCGAGGTCGGTCATTGCGCGCGCATTGCCGCCGGTTCGGTGGTCATCAAATCGGTGCCAAACAACGTCACCGTCGCCGGCGTGCCGGCCAAGGTGGTCGGCGAAGCCGGCTGCCCCGAGCCATCGCGCACCATGGACCAGATGCTGTACGGCATCATGCTCGACGGCTGATCCTTTTGGCGGTGGCTTGCGCCGCCGCGCCCAATCGGGCAACTAGGCGACGCATTCAATGAGGAGCGGCCGGTGGACGTAGCGGAAGTCAGGAAGCTCGACGCCTATCTCAAGAAGCTGTTCGGCAACGCCTCGATCCGCGTGGTGCCGAAGCGAGGCGACATGGCCGAGATTTTCGTCGGCGAGGACGATCTCGGCGAATTGACCGTCGACGACGAGGACGGCGACCGCTCCTACAATTTCCGCATGGTCATCCAGGTCAGCAATGACCCGTCGATCCAGCCGGTGCCGACGCTCAACGCCTATTTGCGGCGCAAGTTCGACAACGAGAACATCCGCGTGGTCGTGCGGCCGAAGAAGACGGATTCGCTCGAGGTCTATATCGGCGAGGAATTTCTCGGCGTGCTGTTTCTCGAAGTCGAGAAGGGCCGCAAGTCGTATATTTTCGAATTGCCGATCCTGGACGTCGATCTGGTCGACCAAAGCGGCGCGCCGTAAACCGTTCATTGCCGCGTAAGCGAACGGACGAATGTTCAGCCCGGATGCAGCCGCGCCGTGAGTTTGTCGATCCCCGCGGCGACATTTTTCCAGTTACTCAGCCAGTCGCGCGGAAAGCGGAACGTGATGTCGGCTTTGCCGATGCGCCGTTCCAACAGGCACTCACCGGAATTGACGACGCCTTTCTTCGAACAACGCGCGAGAAAATGCTCGGGCGCCGCCTGCTCGAATACCAGTTCCTCGCCTTGATAGGGCGTGCCGTCACGGAAGCCGCGCAGCGTCAACCCCTCGGGTCCGGCAACCGCCTCCGCCACCAGATAGCGCGGATAGATCGTCTGCACGCGCTCCATCAGCGGCAGGGTGTCGTCGCCCGACGCGATGGTGACGAAGAGCCGCTCGTTGGGATCGACTGGCGCGCCTGGGCTCGGCCGCAGCGCCGGATCCGGCGGCGTCAGGGACGGCCACACGTAGGCGAGATCGACGCGCTCCTGCGTGCCAGGGTGGCGCTGCACCGCCATGCGGATCGCCGCCGGCTCGATATTGAATGTGGCGCCGGCCACGATCACCGGCATCTGCGGCGCGTCGAGCGACGCTGGCGCGTCCGGCCAGCGCGGCCACAGCACGTAGGCAACGTAAGCGGCTGCGGTCAGCGTCGCGGCGGCGAAAATGAGAAGCGGTGCCGCGAGCGGGCTGCGTCCGGCATGACGCCGTCTTTGTGGATGCTGCCGCGCGACCGTGGCCACGTGAAATCTCCAAACGAATCAAGAAGATTATGCCACGGCGGACGCGCCGGACCCGCGCCTTTGCGCGTTTACCATTCGTTAAGGATTTGCTGGCGCCGCCGCGCCGGCTTTGCGAAACAGGGCCTCCTGTCATGCGTTGAGGCCGAAATGTCCCCGGATTCCGTGCAGAATGTGTTGGCGCTCGCTCTTGGGTTCGCCTTTGCCGGATTGTGCAGTTCGGCCTACCAGCTCTTCACCAGCCGCCTGCCGAGCTTCGGCCTGCTCAACGCCGGGCCGCGCCCGGCGACGTTTGCGGCCGTGCCCTTTCTGCTGGTGGCGGCGCCGTTCCTGATCATGCGCAACACGCTCGCCGGCACCCGCGAGGAAGGCCGCCGTTTCGAATTCGTGTTCGTCGCGACGCTGATCGCCGGCTTCTGGAGCCTGATGTCGGGGCTGACGCTGGTGTCGGCTTTGCACGCCTGCGGCCTGTTGGCTTAAGTCTCTTCCATTTCGGAAAATTCGTTGCAATGGTGCGCCTCATTGAGGAGAGACGCGCATGCCGCTCTATGAACTCGACGGACAGGCGCCGGAATTTCCCGGCGATGGACAATACTGGGTTGCGGAAACCGCGACGTTGATCGGCCGCGTGCGGCTCAAGCGCGAGGCAAGCGTATGGTTCGGCGCCGTGCTGCGGGGCGACAACGAGTGGATCGAACTCGGTGAGCGCTCGCAGGTGCAGGACAACGCCACGCTGCACACCGACCCCGGCTTCCCGCTGATGGTCGGCGCGAATTGCGTGATCGGCCACAACGTCATCCTGCACGGCTGCATCGTCGGCGACGACAGCCTGATCGGCATGGGCGCGATCGTGCTCAACGGCGCCAAGATCGGGAAAAACTCGCTGGTCGGCGCCGGCAGCGTGGTGACGGAAGGCAAGTCATTTCCCGACAACTCGCTCATCGTCGGCGCGCCGGCGCGCGCCATCCGCCCGGTCAACGAAAAGCTTGCCGCGATGATTCGCGAGGGCGCCGACATCTACGTGCGGCGTTGGCAGCGCTACACCAAGGGCTTGAAGAAGGTCGGCTAGGCGGCGATCTTGGCGCTTTCGGTTTGCGGCGTCGCGCGCAACGATATCGCAATCCTGTTCCAGGTGTTGATGGCGGCGATCGCCAAGGTGAGATCGACGATTTCCTTTTCGGAAAACTGCTTGCGCGCTTCGTCA
Source organism: Pseudolabrys sp. (assembly GCA_036273755.1). GTDB lineage: Bacteria > Pseudomonadota > Alphaproteobacteria > Rhizobiales > Xanthobacteraceae > Pseudolabrys. Next base: position 2,431 of record DASUGZ010000213.1, on the reverse strand, counting down.
TAGATCTCGTCGGGCACGTGGCCTTGCGCCACCAGCGTCACCGCCTCGGTCCAGGCGAGCGCCGCCCGCTCGCGCGCGGTGTATATCGGCGCCTCGCGCCAGGCGTCGAGCAGGTGCATGCGCTCGTCGCTTTCGCCGATCTTGCGGGCGTCGCGGGTATGCATGGCGAGGCAATAGGCGCAGCCGTTGATCTGCGAGGCGCGGATCTTGATCAACTCGCGCAATTTGGCGTCGAGACCGGATTGATCGACATAAGATTGCAGCGCGGTCACCGCCTTGTAGGCCGCCGGATTGACTTTGGTCACGTCGATGCGCTGTTGCATGAGCAGGCTCCGTTCCTCGGCTTCGCCGCTCCCGCGACAAAAACTGCGCTGGAAAAGAGTCGAGAGTCCGGCAGCGCTTTGACAAACGCGTGACGTTCGCAGGCGGCGGAGAGTTCCAAAAAAGGGTGCGGCCGGCCCTGGGGGAGGCCGGCCGCTCGCGAACCCGGTCTGGGGACGGGGAGGGGTGGGGACGGGACCGGGAGCGCGATTTCCTTTGTTCTCGTATGCTCAGTCAGGCGCGTGTCGTGACCGTGCTAGCGTGCCGAAGCCGTAACGGGGGCCCGCGGCGGTTCGCCGAGCGCGATCCAGACATTCGGATCGGATTGCGACTGCCGCTTCACGAAGCGGTAGCCGGTCTTGGACCAGGGCAAAATTTCGGCTTCCTGGTTATCGAGGATGAATTCGCCTCTGTCGGTCTTGACCGTGAGCACGGCATGGCCGTCGCCGCGCTTGTCTCGCACCACGGTGATCAAGAGCGCTTCGCGCGGCCAGCCGGCCTGCATCAACATGCGCCGCTTGAGCAGCACATAGTCCTCGCAGTCGCCTTTGCCGTCGTCGGGGTAGTCCCACTGCTCGATCACGCCCCAGTGGTCGAGGTCGGTGACCGGCTTGATGTTGGCATTCACCCAGTTATTGACCTTGATCAGATCGGACCAAGACTTGAGTGTGAACACCACGTCGCGTGGCGCTGACGGTTTGGTGTCGCATTCGCCCTTGTAGCGGATGCAGAACTCGACCCAGCCGATCGGCGCGCGTGTCGGCTGCCCGACCGCGATATAAGCTTCAGGTTCCGGCTGATTGGTCGGCCCGCCATAGGCGAACCGCTCACCGGCCGAAGCCGGCTCCGCGGCGGCCATGACCGCCGCCACGACCAGCATGCCGCCGATCGCAAATTGTTTGAAACGCCCGCCCATTGTTGTGGCCCCATGCCAGTCGTGTTGGGACCACAATTCGCACAAAGCCTTTGTATTGCGGCTAAATCGGGCATGTCATTTTGAAGACAAGCTGAGTAAAGGAAGAGACGAATACAGTAAAACTTGGAATCAAATTCGATTAAAATCTTACAGAGTACAATTTGTCTAAAATTTTATACATTAATAGGCAAAATGCTGCAAAGCCGCCGCACGAAACGCTTGGCGCGTGCGGCTTTTAACGCGATGGATAGAGCGACGACGGTTTTTCCCGACCGGGAACATGGCGCCGGCGGCGCAAATCCGCCGCCGCCAATGCGCGCGATTTTAGGGAAGCCGTTTAACGGCCGTTCAGCCTATTCGCCGGTAACGTTTTCTTCGACGAAGTCGGCGTGCTGCAGGCGGGTGAATTCGAGGGCAAATCCGTCGTCAATGTGACGGACCACGCGGCCCGGTGTCTTGCCGATGGTAACCATCACGCCGACCGCCGGCCGCAATTCGGGCGAGATGGCGATGGCGGCGCCCGATTCCGACAAGTCGATGACCCGGCAAGTCACATTGTGGCCATTCGGCAGGATCAGCCGCGCCATGGCCCGGCGCGGGATGAAACGGCCGTGGCGGCGGTCTTCCGGCAGATTGAGGATGTGCCGGTTGGCAAGCCAAGTCAGCTGGGCGGCGAGCTTGTCGCGTTTGCGCAAGGTCGCCTCGATGGTCATGGCGAAGCCATTGTCGAGCATCCGCGAGATCTTGCCTTCAAGCCGGCCGAGATGATCGACATAGGCGATGACCCGCTCGCCGGGATTGCCCGGCACCGGTGCAACCAGGGCGATGCCGCCCGGCGACATATTAACGACCTGGCAGGGAAATTCGCGGCGGTCGGCCAGCATATAGCGGCCGAGCAAGTTGACCTTGACCCGCTGATGGCGTCGGCGCTCTTGCGCCAGCGGCAGAACTCTCGGTTTGGGCAGCGGCACGGCCATGGTCGCACGGAGGCTTTCGGGGCTTATTCCCCCAGTCCACGACCCTATGAGGGTATCGTTAACGCGACGTTAGCCCGTCCGCTCGCCGGAGGGCGTTTCGCGGCCGCCGCTATACACGACGAACCCGTGGCGGACTCGGCTGCCGAGCGCCCCCGCGGTGAGGCGCGGGGCAAGGCCGATATCGCCGTCGATGCCGGTATGGCGGACCGTGCCGAGG
>DASUGZ010000212.1:0-23110 GCA_036273755.1 Pseudolabrys sp. | reverse complement strand
GCGCACTTCCAGGCGTTTCTTGTCGGCCATACCCTCGAGATCGAACAGATTCGGCCGCGGCCCGATGATGGAGACGAGGCTCATCACCAGCTCTTCGCGGATCGGATCGATCGGCGGGTTCGTCACCTGCGCGAAGTTCTGTTTGAAATAGGTGAACAACGGCTTGGGCTTGTCCGACAGCGCCGAGATCGGCGTATCGTTGCCCATCGAGCCGACCGCTTCCTCTCCGGTCGAAGCCATCGGTGTCATCAGGAACTTGATGTCTTCCTGGGTGTAGCCGAAGGCCTGCTGGCGATCGAGCAGCGACAGATTGGAGATCGGCGCTTCATTGGCCGTCGCCGGCAATTCCTCGAGCACGATCTGCGTGCGGGCAAGCCACTCCTTGTAGGGGTGGCTTTTCGCCAGCGTCGCCTTCAACTCCTCGTCGGGGATGAGCCGGCCTTCGTCGAGATCGACCAGCAGCATCTTGCCCGGCTGCAGCCGCCACTTCTTGACGATATCTTTTTCCGGAATCGGCAGCACCCCCATCTCCGACGCCATCACGATGCGGTCGTCGCTGGTCAGCAGATAGCGCGCCGGGCGCAGGCCGTTGCGGTCGAGCGTGGCGCCGATCTGCCGGCCGTTGGTGAAGGCGATCGCCGCCGGACCGTCCCACGGCTCCATCAGCGCGGCATTGTACTCGTAGAAGGCGCGCCGTTCCTCGCCCATCAGTGGATTGCCGGCCCACGCCTCGGGGATCATCATCATCACCGCGTGCGCCAGCGAATAGCCGCCTTGCGTCAGGAATTCGAGCGCGTTGTCGAAACAGGCGGTGTCGGACTGGCCTTCGTAGGAGATCGGCCACAGCTTGCTGATGTCCTTGCCGAACAGCGGCGAGGCAACCGATGCCTGGCGCGCCGCCATCCAGTTGTTGTTGCCGCGTAGCGTGTTGATTTCGCCGTTATGCGCGATGTAGCGGTACGGATGGGCTAGCGACCACGTCGGGAAGGTGTTGGTCGAGAAGCGCTGATGCACCAGCGCGATCGCGCTCTCGAAATCGGGATCGTGCAGGTCGGGATAATATTTGCCGAGCTGGTCGGCCAGGAACATGCCCTTGTAGATCACGGTGCGGCAGGAGATCGACACCGGGTAATAATGGCTGACGCGCCGCTCGCGCTTGTTGTAGATCGCGCTCGAGATTGATTTGCGCAGGATATAGAGCCGGCGTTCGAATTCGCTTTCCGATAGCTTCTTCTTGCCCTGGCCGATGAACACCTGCTGGTGCTCGGGCTCGGTCGGCTTCACCGACTCACCGAGCGAAGCATTGTCGTGCGGCACGTTGCGCCAGCCGATGAGCTTGAGCCCCTCGCGCTGGATCACCTCGGCATAAGTATCGCGGATGATCTGCCGCCAGTTCGGTTCGCGCGGCATAAACAATTGGCCAATGGCGTATTGCCCCGGCTCCGGCAGCTTGAAGCCAATCTCGGCGGTCTTCTTGACGAAAAACTTGTGCGGAATCTGCACCAGGATGCCGGCGCCGTCGCCCATACGTGGATCGGCACCGACCGCGCCGCGATGTTCGAGATTGCAGAGAATCTCCAGGCCGTCTTCGACGATCTTGTGCGACTTGCGGCCCTTGATGTCGGCGATGAAGCCGACGCCGCAGGCGTCCTTGTCGAGCGCGGGATCGTACAGGCCTTGCGCTTCCGGCGTGCCGGGATCGGCGGTGGCGGAACGAATCGATGCAGCCCCGCGCGGCAGCGTCGTCATGCCGCGTTCCGCCAACTCCGATTTGCTCCGCTCCTTGCTCATCTCATCCTGCCTCGCCGGGGCCTGCCGCTCCGGCGTACTCACCTCGTTCGCAGCCCACCAGGCGCCGCGGCCAACGCGCTACCGATCGCAAGAAGGGCAGCCAAATTCGGCCGTCGCCAACCGTGGCCGCACCGTTTCCGGCGCCGTTAATACCCAGCCTCCGCCGCGAAAGGCCGGCATCGTGGCCGCCAGCTATTAGGACAGCATTACTGTCCTAATAGACCATGCCAAATTTTGCCCCGCCACACAAGGCTGGTCCACGCCAGATTTGCCCGGACCATTCGCTTTGTTGCGGCGGCGCCATGTGGCCAAGCAACAAGAGGACCATGCGGGGACCGCAGACGCAATGCCGTTGCGCCGTTCTAGGTGTGCAATTTGCGGTAAAAAAGCTCAGGCGACCCCTGAAGTGCCAGCGAGGCGGTATCCGGCTCGGGGCGCAAAATGAAAGCGCCCCGGGGGTCCCCGGGGCGCCGTCGTTCATCGACAAAGTGTGCCGAAATCAGGCCGCGGCTTTGGTGTCGACCGCCTGCGGCTTGGCGTTGCCGTTGCCGATCGGAATCTGGCGCGGCTTCTTCGCCTCGGGGATCTCGCGCACGAGGTCGACGTGCAGCAATCCGTTCTCGAGGCTCGCGTTTTTCACCTGGACGTGGTCGGCAAGCTGGAAGACGCGTTCGAACGAACGCGCCGCGATGCCCTGGTAGAGCACCTCGCCGTCACGCTCTTCCTTGGCCTGCTTGGCGCCCTTGATGGTGAGCGTGTTCTCTTTGGCTTCGATCGAAAGGTCTTGCTCGCCGAAGCCGGCGGCCGCAACGGTGACACGATAATCGTTCTCGCCGGTGCGCTCGATGTTGTAGGGCGGGTAGCCGGGTGCCGATTCAAATCCGTCCAGCATCGAGAACAGCCGGTCGAAGCCGACGGTGGAACGATAAAGGGGAGCAAGATCAAAGGTACGCATGGCATATCCTCCTTGAGTTGAGCGACATGCGGGCGGTCCGCCATATGGCCGGACCGAACGCCCGAGCGCAGCCGGTATGGCCTGCGCAAAACTGATATGGGAGCGGACTTTCGGCCTCGCAAGAGGCCATCAGGCAGCAGGTAAGCCATTGTCATACAAGGCCCTTTCAATGGAAAATGGCGCCATGATTGAGGCTGCGCCGCGCCCTGCTATAAGGCCGGGCCAGGGCACGCCGGCTCAACTTCGGGCTTCATGAAACTCGTCGCCATTCCTGCCAATCCGGTGCCCGACGATGTCGTGACCGGCAGCATCGAAACCCCGGACGGGGTGGCCTTGCGCTTCGCGCGCTGGGCGCCGCCGCCGGGGCGCATGGGCACCGTGGTCGTCCTGCAAGGCCGCGCCGAGTACATCGAAAAATATTTCGAGACGGTGCGCGACCTGCGCGCGCGGGGTTTTGCCGTCGCGACTTTCGACTGGCGTGGCCAGGGCATGTCGGGCCGCGCGCTGTCGGACCGGCTCAAGGGTCATGTGCGCAATTTTTCCGAATACGCCACCGACCTCGCAGCGATCATGGAGCAGGTGGTGCTGCCCGACTGCCCGCCGCCGATTTTTGCGCTCGGCCATTCGATGGGCGCGGCCATCGGGATCCGCGCCTGCCACGACGGCAACCGCTGGTTCGAGCGTGTGGTACTGTCGGCGCCGATGATCGCGTTACGGCCGGGCCGGCTCACCGCGGTGGCCGGACCGCTGGCGCGTTTCATGCGCATCATCGGCCGCGGCTCCGGCTACGTGCCGACCGGCGACGGCAAGCCGCTCGGCGCCGAGGATTTCGTCGGCAACGTGCTCACCTCCGACCCGGTGCGTTACGCGCGCAACATGGCGGTGCTGGAGGCCGCGCCCGAGCTCGGCGTCGGTGCGCCGACGGTTGCCTGGGCCGACGCAGCGCTGCGCCAGATGAAACAGTTCAACGCCCCCGGTTATGCGGGCCAGTTGCGCCAGCCGATCCTTTTGGTGGCGGCGGGCCGCGACGAGGTGGTCTCGACGCCGGCGATCGAGGCGTTCGGGACGAACCTGTTGGCGGGCCGCCACCTCATCGTGGCCGGCGCCAAGCACGAGATCCTGCAAGAGCAGGACCACTACCGGGCCCAGTTCTGGGCGGCCTTCGACGCCTTCATTCCGGGCACGCCGCGCTATTAGCGGCGTTCAATCGATCTTGGGCGTCCTTACTCCGGCAGGCCGGCCATGCGCAGGCCTTCGGCGTATTTGGCGTAGTCCTCCGGAAATCGAGACGCGCCGATCCGGTCCCTGAGATTGGATAGGCGCATCCCCGGGTCAAGTTCGAGGAGGCGAACGGCCGATCTGCGCGACTCCTCCATCCGGCCTGCATAAGCGTTGCTGGCTGCGGAAATGCGCAGCGTCGCCAGGATGTCCGGCTTCTGCCAGAACGCCTTTTCGGCCCAGGCGCAGGCCTCGTCATAGCGGCCTGTAATGCAGTACGCGTAGGCGGTCATGCCCTGCATTGTATAAAGGAACGGATCGAGCGGGCTGAGGCGCATCGCTCGGGCCAGATGCTCGATCGCAATGTCCGGCTCGCCGCCACGAAAAATCCGCACGGTGCCGCTTGCATACCACGCGGTGGCGAGGTTCGGATTGAGCGCCAATGCCCGGTCGGCCAAGGCGACACCGCCGTCGAGATCGCCGACAACATAGCCCAGCGCCAGCCCGGCAAGCGCCAGTGCCGCCGCATCGTCCTGTCCGAGCTCGGCGGCGCGGCGTGCAAAGCGTTCGGCTTCGGCGATATCCCGACCGACCGGATCGCTCATCCAACCGTTCAGTTTGCGGGAGACGAAACAAAAAGCCGCGCCTCCCTGCGGCGCTGCGAAGTCGGGGTCGAGCTCGATCGCCCGTTCGAACAACCGCAGAGCCTCGTCGGTCGCCTCGCGCGTAACGCGATAGACGCTCGCCAGCCCGCGCAAATAATATTCATAGGCGCCGAGGCTTCCGGTCGGCTTGTGGTACATCCGTTCGATCTCGGCCTGTTCCAGCTTGGGAGAAATTGCTCCGGCGATGCTTGTAGATACCTTGTCTTGCAGGTCGAAGATTGCGTCGAGGCCGCCGTCGAATTGATCCGCCCATAGGTGGGCGCCGGTCGACCCGTCGACCAATTGCGTCGTGATGCGAACGCGTTCGCCCGCTTTGCGCACGCCGCCATTGAGCACGTAGCGCACGCCCAATTCGCGCGCGACGTCCTTTACGTCGACCGGCTTCTCCTTGAACGCAAGGGTCGAATTGTGCGCGATCACGAACAGCCAAGGGATGCGGCAGAGGGCGGTGACGAGGTCCGCGACGATGCCATCGGCGAGATAATCCTGCTTCGGATCGTCGCTCAAATTCTGGAACGGCAGCACCGCGATTGACGGTTTGTCCGGGAGCGCCGGATTTTCCGAAGATTCGAAAATACCGACAAGGCGATAGCCGCGACTCGGCACAGTTACCAGCGGGCTCGCCTCGCCCTGCTCGTCGTCGAGCGCTTTGCGCAGCGCCGAGATTTGGACCTGGAGATTGTTGTCGCCGACGGTCAGCCCCGGCCACACGAGGCTCAAAAGTTTGTCTTTGCCGACGACTTCGCCCCTCGCCGACGCCAGCGCGATAAGAATGTCCATCGCCCGACTGCCGAGCCGAACCGGCTCGTCGCCACGCAACAGCGCGCGCTGCGTCACGTCGAGACGATATCGACCGAATTCTATGATGCTGCCGCCCATCGAAGACCACCGCGGTTTTGGCAATGAGTTTTCATAACTTTTAAGGCCTTCGCCAAGGACCTTAAGCGCCCCGCTTAGTACGGATCGGCATCGCGTCGGTTCAATCGTGCCGCCGCGTTCACGTGGCGAGCAAAGGAATCGAGCATCTAAATTCGTTATCTGTTGCATTCGCATTGCGAATGACGCCCGCCGGCGCCGGGTTTTGGCTCTCACGTCGAGATGTCCAATTCCGGGTCATTCACCCGGTGTCGCCACAACGCTGAACAAACGGCGCAGCGCGCCAGCAACCTGATGAAATTTTCGCGCCGGTACCGCGGGCGCGAAATCAAAACAACGCGCAGAGCTGCGGTGCCTGCGCACGATACCAAAGGTGACTTATGACGAGGATCAATCCAACGACCGGGCGGCAGCGCATCGCCGCTATCCTGACCGCGTGGGTTTTTGTGTTCGGCGCCGCGCAAGCCGCGCTCGCCAAAGGCGGCAACAGCTCCAGCCATTCCGGCATGCAAAGCAGCATGAAGAGCGACATGAAAAGCGGCAAGAGCGGCATGAAGAGCGGCAGCTCCGACCACGACAGCAAGAAGCACAAAGACAAGAGCGGCGACACCTACTCCGAGAAGAAGAAGCACAAAGGCAAAGACAAGGGCACGACCACCGGCACGGACAAAGGAACCGGCACCGGTAAGGGTACGGGCACTGCGACGGGCACCGGCACGCAAAAGGCCCCGGTCATCGTCAATGGCGGCTTCGTCAAAGACAAATTGCCGAACGGCACCGTCTACTATCGCAGAGCGACGCAAGCTGAGCTGGATGCGGCGAGCAAGGCCGGCAGCAGCGGCGCGACCACCCCCGGTGCCGGCGGCACCACGGGCAAGGGCGACTCGACGACGGCCGGCACGACGCCTCCTCCCGCCACACCTCCTGCCGGTCCGCTCGGCGATGCTGGACCGGTCGTTCGCGACCATCGTCCGGGCGGCAATGCCGCTTATCCAGCCCCGGGGACGATCATTCGCGACCATACCAACGGCAAAGATGGCACGCCGTACGTGGTTGTGAGCGCCGGTCCGACCGGCACCGTCACGCGGAAGGCGACCGACGCCGATCTGGTGAAGGCCGGCCTGAAGAAGCCTGAGCCCCCGGCCGCGACCGAGGTGCCGATCGGCATGAGCGGCGGTGGCCGCTAGCAATCAACATCGACTGTTTCGATGGGCGGCGGAGAAATCCGCCGCCCATCGATCGCGCCCAGCAAACCAAGAGAGTGACCGATGACGACGCTACACGATGTTGTTTCGAAGACCCGCATTGTCGCGACGATGGCCCTCGGAGTTGTTTCGGTCGCGGCAGCGAGCGCGGCCTGGACCGGCGGCCCGCACAACCAAAATCAAACGGCACTCACGGCGAGCGCCGTCGAATCGAAAATAGGCCATGGCGGTATGTGTCGTCCTGCCTTCGACAGCGATGGCGATAGCGGCAGCCCCGCGGCGAAAAGCGGCGCCGACGGATTGTTCTGACAACGAGCGGCGTGACGCGCATATCGCGCGTGAGGCCGGATTCAGCACGCATCACCAAAGGAACCGAAGTCATGAAACGCTATGTGATCGAACGCGACATTCCGGGTGTCGGCAACATGAATCGCGAGCAACTCAGGAACGCCGCGAAGACCTCCTGCGCGGCGCTGGCGAAACTGCAGGGCAGGGTGCAATGGGAGCATTCTTACGTCGCGGGCGACAAGACGTTCTGCATCTACCTGGCCGACGGCGAGGCCTCGATCCACGAGCACGCGCTGTTGAGCGGCTTCCCGGCGAACAAAATCACCGAAACCCGCACCGTCATCGATCCGACAACGTCGGCCGGCTAGACGGCTGCACGTGCTGGGCTTTGGCGTTTAACCGTTCAGCAGCTCCAGCGCCGCTTTGTGCACCCGCTTATCGCCGGCGACGACGATGCGGCCGCCGCCCTGCGCCGGGCCATTGTCCCAGGTGGTGATGATTCCGCCGGCGCCGGTGACGATGGGAATGACCGCGACGATATCGTAGGGCTTGATTTCGGTTTCGATCACCAGATCGATCAGCCCCGCCGCCAGCATGCAGTAGGCGTAGCAATCGCCGCCGTAGCGCGACAGCTTGACCTCGTCCTCCAGCCGGCCGAAAGCCGTGCGATCAGCCTTGTTCATCAAGAGCGGGCTTGTGGTGGACAGGATGGCATCGCCGAGTGAGGCGCAGGGGCGCACATGCAGGTCGCGATTGCCCGCTGGCCCACGATAACGCGCCGCGCCGCCGTCGCCGGAAAACTTCTCACGCGTGAACGGCTGGTTCATCATGCCGAATACCGGCTCGCCGAAGCGCATCAGGCCGATCAGCGTGCCCCAGGCGACCATACCGGTGATGAAGGACTTGGTGCCGTCGATCGGATCGAGCACCCAGACATATTCAGCATCGCTGCGATCGGCGCCGTACTCCTCGCCGACGATGCCGTGGCCTGGAAAATTCTGGCGGATGAGGGTGCGCATGGCCTGCTCGGCGGCGCGATCGGCTGCCGTGACCGGGTCGAACCCGCCGGTCTTTTTGTTGTCGACCGCGAGCGCGGTGCGGAAGAACGGCAGGATGGTTTCGCCGGAAACGCCGGCGAGTTGATCGACGAAACTGCTGAAATCGATGGCCGTCATGCCGCCTGCTTTGCGCGTCGCCACGGCCTATCGAAGTGTCGGCCGCTCGGCAACCGCGCGGTGGCCGCTACGCCGGGATGTGGAGAAGCCAGCGCGACGCGCAATTTTCCACGACGTCGCGGCTTGGCCGCAGTAACATTCTGTTGCACTGCGGCGTGTGCCGGTTTGATTGTGTCGCATAACCAACGCATTAAAGACCGAAAATGGTACTCAGCTATGCAAAATTGCCATGTGAAATGACACTTGGAACCTTGATATTTGTGCGACGCGGTGTATTTTATTGCAATGCGGTAGCGATACCGCTGCCCTCCTTGGGCGTTTCCTCCCTAGACTTGGGCCGCTTGCAACCGCGAGCGGCCCTTTTTTTATTCGGCCGCGGCGCGATACGGCCGCAGCTCGTCCAGGGGAATTTCGCCAAGCCGCTGCGCCAGCGTTTCCATATCGGCGGCCAAGCGGGCAAACGTCGCGGATCGTTCGTAGCGGCGCTCGTCCATGTAGAGCGCGCGGTTGATCTCGAGCTGGATGGCGTGCAGGCCGGCGGCCGGGTTGCCGTAATGCTCGGTGATGAAGCCTCCGGCATAGGGCTTGTTGCGGCTGACGCTGTAGCCGAGTGTGCGCAGCGTGCGCTCCACGGTTTCCGCCACAACGCCGACGCAACTCGTGCCGTAACGGTCGCCGAGCACGAATTCCGGCCGCGGCCGCTCGTCTTTGTGACTGGCGGTGGAGGGCATGGAATGGCAATCGATCAGCACAGCGGCGCCAAAGTCCCGATGCAGCCGCGAAAACAGCCGCCGCAGCGCGCGGTGGTAGGGCTTATAGAGGCTCTCGATCCTGCGGAGCGCGTCGTCGACCGGAATGCGCTGGTCGTAGATTTCCTGGGCATCGCCGACCACCCGCGCCACCGTTCCGAGCCCGCCGGCGACCCGCATCGAGCGGGTATTGGCGAACGAGGGCAGACGGCCCTCGAACATGCGCGGGTCGAGTTCGTAAGGCTCCCGGTTGACGTCGACAAAGCAGCGCGGGAAATGCGCGCGCATCAGCGGGAAGCCGCGCTTGACCACGCCGGCGACCAGTTCGTCGACGAAACTGTCCTCGGACCGGCGCAGGGTGGCGATGTCCAGGCGGGAGACGCCGAGGAATGCGCGCGGGTAAGTTGAACCGCTGTGCGGCGAATTGAACAGCACCGGCGCCCTGACCACGTCCGGCTCCAGGACCTCGAACGGGGGGTCTAGCTCGTCGTGGATTTCACTCATGAAAGGCCATGTCCGGCGCCGGTAGCATCGTGGGGGGCCGGCCCAACCGGCCCCATAACGGTATATTGTCTATGCGTCGGAGGCTCATGCCAAGCCATGCTTTGGGTTCACGCGTTATTTACCTGGCATAAGGCTTATGGGGTGTTAGGGGCGCCCCGGACGGGCGGCCGGGACAGGGCGTATGGGTAGCATGTCTAAGATCCTCCTGGCGGAAGACGACACCGACATGCGGCGCTTTTTGGTCAAAGCGCTGCAAAATGCCGGATTCGAGGTGACCTCATACGACAACGGCCTGTCGGCCTATCAGCGGCTGCGCGAGGAACCCTTCGAACTCCTGCTCACCGATATCGTGATGCCGGAAATGGACGGGATCGAACTCGCCCGCCGGGCCGCCGAACTCGACCCCGATATCAAGATCATGTTCATCACCGGCTTTGCCGCCGTCGCGCTCAACGCCGATTCGACCGCGCCCAAGCACGCCAAAGTGCTGTCCAAGCCGATCCATCTGCGCGACCTGGTCAACGAAGTGCAGAAGCTTCTGGCGGCTTGAGGGCCGCCTATCTGGCTTGCCTCCCCAGTGGGGAGCCGATAAACCGCCTTTCGGAACGGGTGCGTAGCTCAGCGGAAGAGCACTACCTTGACATGGTAGGGGTCACAGGTTCGATCCCTGTCGCACCCACCAGCCTTCGCGAATCGACGCCTGGAAGCAGGTTTTTGGTCGATTTCGATGGCCCCCGCTCGCGTTGACAGCGGCAGCGAGGCTGCTATGAACCCGGCCAACAGAGAACGCACGAGATCGTCATGAAAGTCCGTAACTCCCTGAAATCCCTGCGCGGCCGCCACCGCAACAACCGCATCGTGCGGCGCAAAGGCCGGGTCTATATCATCAACAAGACCAACCGCCGCTTCAAAGCCCGCCAGGGTTGACCGTCCGGCCGCGGCCCCCGTATTCGATCCTTGCCCTATATTTGCCGCGGCGGAGCCATTAATCTCCGCGCATGCGCGCGCGATTCCTCGCCTGCACAATTGCCGCCGGCTTGACCGCCGCCTTGGCCACGGCCCTTGCCGCGCCCGCCAAAGCGGCGCCGCATGAGTGGGTGCAACCGCCGAAAAAGCTGCCGCACGTGCAACGCGGCAATACTCCGCACAATCTCGATTTTCTGTTCGGCGCGCTGAAGGTCGCGCCCGACGACGTCACCGCCAAGGCGATCGAGGGACGTATCTGGGCGATGTGGGCGGCGACGCGCAGCGACACCACCACGCTGTTGATGTCGCGCGCGCAGACCGCGGTGGAGCAGCACGACGCCGACCTCGCGCTCAAGCTGCTCGACGCGGTGATCAAGATCAGGCCGGCTTACGTCGACGCCTGGAACCGGCGCGCCACCATTTTCTACATGAAGAAGGAGTACGGCCGCGCGCTCGCCGACATCCGCGAGGTGTTGCGCCGCGAGCCGCGCCATTTCGGCGCTTTGTCCGGGCTCGGCCTGATCATGCAGGACCTCGGCGACGACAAGCAGGCGCTGGAAGTCTATCGCCGCGCGCTGGCGATCTACCCGCGTCTCGAGCGCATCCCCGACGCGGTGAAGGAACTGCAGCAGAAGGTCGAAGGCCGGGATATTTGAAAGCAAGCTATTGTCGAGTAGCCGCGTGCCGCGCTAACCCAACCTATGGCAGACAGCCCGAGAAATCGGCAATCCGAGTCGAAGGGCGGCTCGCTCCTCGACCGGACATTGGCGTCCGCGCAGCGGGACCGCCAAACAGTGACGACGGACGGAAAGCCAGTCCTCGATTTGATCGAAGGCGTGTCGTTTCGCAATGTGGCGACGCACATCGATGAGCGCGGCAGCCTGGTCGAGATCTACGATACTCGCTGGGGTTGGCACCCGGCACCGGTGGTGTTTGCTCATTGCTTTACAATCCGTCCCGGTTTTGTGAAAGGCTGGGGCCTGCACGAAACACATCAGGACCGATATTTCATTTTGTTCGGCGACATGGAGCTTGTGCTCTTCGATCCACGGCCGAATTCCTCGACCTATGGCAAGATCAACAAAATCCTGATGTCGGAATCCAACCGCAGACTGGTGAATATTCCGACCCACGTCTGGCATGCCGAGCACAACGTCGGAACCACGGATGTGGTGGTGATCGATTTGCCGACGGAGCCTTACAATCACGCGGCCCCGGACAAATACCGTCTGCCGATCGATACGCCTTTGATCCCTTACTCGTTTGGCAATGCGCGAGGCTGGTAGTCGCGCCGCCGCCAGCGCAGCCATGACCGGCGCACGGCCGGATGCTGCCGCAACGCGCGTAACGCCGGATGGTGTCGCCACCAACTGGTGATGGGGCTTAGCCGCCACCAGCGCGCGTCGGGATGATGCTGGCCGGGTGTGTCGAGCGCCGTGATATCGACAGCATTGTTTTCAAGGCTTGCCAGTTTGCCGGTCAATTCGGTGTCGGAAAAATCGAATTGATGAGCCCATTCGTTGGCGTGGTCGAGCGCGCCGAGGCCGGTTGCGAGCAAGGCGTGACGGCGGCGGAGGTAATTGAACTCGATATACTTGTAGTGCAGGAGCAAGAGTTCGTCGGATTCCGGATAGACGATCTTCCCTTTGGGCCAAGCGGCGTGACGACCGACCACGTAGTTCGTTTCCCTGACCGCATTCGGGTTGAACAGATTTAGCTTGTTCCACTTCGGTTCCGGCGCACCGCGCGTGCAGCTTCGTACCAACGTTTCGTCGGGTCGGGGGAATTCCGCCGATACCATTTCGTAGCCAAGGCTGGGAATCGCAGTCACGCCCGCCCGCTTCGCGGCCTCCAGATAACCGGACAAGTCACGGTGATAGAGATGTTCATCCACGGCCGAGACGACTACCCAATCAGCGCTGCCGCGGCTTTCCTTCCAGGCGTGATTGTTCAAATGCTGCGACGACCGGACGAAGGAATTCGGAACGCGCCGTTCGAAGCGCCGCACCTCGACGCGGGGATGATCCCGCAAGGCCTCTAGCGTGCCATCGGTCGAGCCGTCATCGAAAACAACGTAGCGATCGACGAAAGAATCGTAGTGGCGAAAGAAGAAGCCGAGCATCTTCATTTCGTTCCACGCGATCGTGTAGAGATGAACCTTCATCGCGCGGACATTAATGCTTAGTCCCCCGCCGTCTCATCCCCGACATACGCAATCCGCAGCATGTTGGTCGCGCCCGGCGTGCCGAAGGGAACACCGGCAACGATGATGACGCGCTGACCGGATTTGGCGAAGCCTTCCACAAACGCGATGCGGCTTGCGCGGTCGACCATGTCGTCGACGTCGTGCGCGTCCTCGGTGATCACGCTGTGTACGCCCCACACCACCGCCAGCCTGCGGCCGGTAGCGATGTTGGGCGACAGCGCGACCACCGGCGGGCGCGGCCGCTCGCGGGCGACCCGCAGCGCGGTCGAGCCGGACGCGGTCCAGCAGATCACCGCGGCGAGGTCGAGCGTGTCGGCAATGTGGCGCGCGGCGTCGGCAATGGCATCGGCGCCGGTTGCTTCGGGCACGGCGCGCTGCGCGTCGATGATCGAACGGTACAGCGGATCGCTTTCGACCTCCTCGGCGATGCGGTTCATGGTGGCGACCGCTTCGACCGGATATTTGCCGGCCGCCGATTCGGCCGACAGCATCACCGCGTCGGCGCCCTCGTAGATCGCGGTGGCGACGTCGGAGACTTCGGCGCGCGTCGGCACCGGCGAATTGATCATCGATTCCAGCATCTGCGTCGCCACGACCACCGGCTTGCCGGTGAGGCGGCCCATGCGCGTCATCTGCTTCTGTACGCCGGGCACTTTCTCCAGCGGCATCTCGACGCCGAGATCGCCGCGCGCCACCATCAGCGCGTCGGCGAGGTCGATAATCTCCGAGAGGCGCGTGACCGCCTGCGGCTTCTCGATCTTGGCCATCACGGCGGCGCGGCCGCGCGTGATCTTCTTGGCTTCCGCGATGTCCTCCGGCCGCTGGATGAACGACAGCGCCACCCAGTCGATGCCGGCATTGAGCGCGGCTTCGAGGTCTGAGCGATCCTTCTCGGCGAGAGCGGAAAACGGAATGGTCGAATCCGGCAGGCTGACGCCCTTGCGGTCCGACAATTTGCCGGCGACCTCGACCCGCGTTGTTATGCGCTTGGGCTCGGCCGCGGTGACGGTAAGCCGCACCTTGCCGTCGTCGATCAGCAGCGTGCGGCCGGGCGCGACCGCGGCGAAAATCTCCGGGTGCGGCAGAAAAGCGCGCGTCGCGTCGCCCGGCGCCGAATCGCCGTCGAGCACGAAGCTCGCGCCGCGCTCCACCATCGCCGAGCCGCCGGCGAAGGTGCCGAGCCGCAGTTTGGGGCCCTGCAAGTCGACCAGGATGCCGATCGGCCGTCCGGTGTCGGCCTCGACACCGCGGATCATGGCGACGAGCTCGCGCATGCGGTCCTGGCTGGTGTGGCTCATATTGATGCGGAAGACGTCGGCGCCGGCGTTGAACAGCCTGGCGATCATCGCGGCGTCGGAAGAGGCCGGTCCGAGGGTGGCGACGATCTTGGCCCGGCGCAGGCGCCTCATGGCTTGCTGCCCCCGACCGGCGGCGAAGGTGCGACCGGCGGCCGCTGCGTCCCCGGCGGAACGCGCGCCGGCAAAGGCAGCGCGGGCTTCTGTTCGGCGTTATCGGTCAATTGCACCGTCCACGACTGTTGCTCCGTGGTATCGACCTCGAAAAAGCCGGTGCGGTCATAGCCGCGCGCCAGGCAATTGTCGGTGCCGCGGATGGTGAACTCTTTCTCGCGAGAGCACATGACAGCATGTCCCGACCATTCCCCGCCGCGATCGTAGTCGACCGCATAGATATAGTAATAACGCGCAACGAGCGCCCCGCGCAGCAACGTTTCACAGGATCGTGCTGACACGTTCCACCAGCCTTCCGTGGTCCAGCCTTCGGCGTCCTTATAGCCCAGGGCGACGCCGACGCGGCTGCCGGTGTTATTGCACAGCCGGAAATCGGCTTTGGCCGGAAACGCCGAAGCAGCGAGCAAGGCGGCTGCGAGAGCAACCGTCACGATTGTGCAACGTGTGACGACGGATCGGGACAATGCGGTCAAGCGGCTATCGCTGATTGATTCGTCGGGTTTGTCGCGTGATCGGTCACACCCTGTCAACGACGATGGCGCGCAGGTCGTTCACATTGGTGAATGTCGGCCCCGTCACGAGCATATCTCCAAGGGCGGCGAAAAATTCGGTTGAATTGTTGTCGGCAAGAAACACGGCGGGATCGAGGCCAAGCGTCTTGGCGCGCGCCACGGTTCCGCCGTCGATAAAGGCGCCCGCGGGGTCGGTTGGCGCACCATCGCCGCCATCGGTGCCGTCGGTGTCGGCGGCAAGCGCCGCCACCGCGGGCATGCCGGCGAGCGCCAGGGCCAGCGCCAGGGCGTATTCTTGATTGGGGCCGCCGCGGCCCTTGCCGCGGATGGTGACCGTGAGCTCGCCACCCGAAATGATCGCCGCGCGTTTGCCTTGCGCGCGCAGCTCGCGCGCGAGCCTGCCATGTGCTGCCGCCACCTCGCGCGCCTCGCCTTCGACGTTGTCGCCGAGCGACACGATCTCGTAGCCAGCGGCGCGCGCCGCGGCCTGCGCAGCGGCCAGTGCATCCGCCGGCCGCGCCGCCAGCACGAATTCTGTGTTGGCGAAGATCGGGTCGCCCGGCTTCGGCGTTTCGTTGCCCGGGTCAGCGAGCGCGGCGCCGACCTGCGCCGGCAGTTCGAGCTTGTATTTGGCGACGATGGCGCGCGCGTCGGCGAGCGTGGTCGGGTCGGGCACCGTCGGCCCCGAGCCGATCGCCGAGGGCTCATCGCGCGGCACGTCGGAAATCGCAACGGTCAACAGCTTCGCCGGATACGCGCGGCGCGCCAGCCGGCCGCCTTTGATGCGCGAGAGATGTTTGCGCACCGCGTTGATCTCGCCGATATTGGCACCCGAGCGCAGCAGCGCGCGCGTCACGGCCTGCTTGTCGGCGAAGGCGATGCCTTCCGCCGGCGCGATCCAGTTGGCCGAGGCGCCGCCAGACATCAGCACCAGCA
Source organism: Pseudolabrys sp. (assembly GCA_036273755.1). GTDB lineage: Bacteria > Pseudomonadota > Alphaproteobacteria > Rhizobiales > Xanthobacteraceae > Pseudolabrys. The sequence goes on along the minus strand of DASUGZ010000212.1, from coordinate 7,595 downwards.
CCAGATCGTCGGCGCCCGCGCCGTCTGCGAGTTCAAGCGCGCGCGCGGCGCCCTCAAGACCGGCCTGGTCGGGGATCGGATGGCCAGCTTCGATCATGCGCACCCGGCGCAGATGCCGGCCATAGCCGTGGCGCGCCACGGCGACACCGCTCAAGCGCTCCGCGGCAATGCGCAACCGCTCGAGGTAATGGGTCTCCGCGACCTCGGCCATGGAGCCTGCCGCCTTGCCGGCGGCCAGCACGATCAGCCGGCCTTTTGGGAGCGGCGGCAACAGTGGCGACAGAAAGGTCGAGGGATGCGCTGCGGCTACCGCAGTGCGAAACAGGTCGGAAAGAAAAGTGCGGAGGGGGTCGGTCATCGTCCAATCATAGCTGCCCAGCCGGGAGAAAATCTGCTTATAATTATGTCGATTAAAACTTGGCTCAGCGCGGGGGCGCCGGAATTTTCTGCTGAGCCGAACGATGTCGTTCCCGCAGATGTGCGGAGGACGGCCACCAAGCGCGCGGATCAAGCGCAATTCACGACAACAACATGACCTCTCGAGGGAGAGAAAACGCATGGCTGCAACAGCATTCACGATCAATGGCAAGGCGGCGAGCGTCGAGGCTGAACCCGACACGCCGCTGCTCTGGGTGGTGCGCGAGCATCTCAAGCTCACCGGCACCAAGTTCGGCTGCGGCGCCGGTCTGTGCGGCGCCTGCACCGTGCACATCGACGGCAAGGCGATCCGGTCCTGCCAAATTTCCGTGTCACAAGCCGCGGGCAAGAAAGTGACAACCATCGAAGGCTTGTCGCCGAACGGTACGCATCCACTGCAGAAGGCCTGGGTTGCCGAGCAGGTGCCGCAATGTGGCTACTGCCAGTCCGGCCAGATCATGCAGGCGGCTTCGCTGCTCGCGAGCAACAAGAAGCCGACGCGCGATCAGATCGTCGCCCACATGGACGGCAACATCTGCCGCTGCGGCACCTATCCGCGCATCGTGCGCGCCATCGAACGCGCCGCTCGGGAGGGCTGAGCCATGACCATCCACATCAAGAACGGCTCGATCGACACCAGCATCAGCCGCCGCGGATTCGTGGCCGGCGCCGCCGGTCTCACCTTCGCTTTCACGCTCGGCGGTCTCGGCCGCGGCATCGCCATCGGCGAAACCAAGCCGACCCAGTTCAATGCCTGGGTCAGCATTGGGTCCGACAACACGGTCACCATCGTTTGCCCGACCGCGGAAATGGGGCAGGGCGTCTACACCTCGCTGCCGCTGATCCTGGCGGAAGAGCTCGACGCCGACTGGAGCAAAGTGAAAGTCGAGTTCGCACCTGCCAACCCGAAGGTTTACGGCAACACACACCGCTTGTTCGAAGGCGCGCAGATCACCGCGGCGAGCGTCTCCGTGCCCGGCTATTTCATGCCGCTGCGCATGGCCGGCGCGCAGGCACGCAAGGTGCTGCTCGATGCGGCGGCCGAAAAATGGAATGTGCCGGTCGGCGAGTTGACGACAGCCAACAACACGATCACGCACAAGAAATCCGGCCGCAAGATCAGCTACGGGGAGGTCGTCGCTTTTGCCAAAGTGCCGGCCGAACCGCCGAAGATCACCGAGGCCGATCTCAAGAAACGGTCGCAGTTCAAGCTGATCGGCCGCAAGGATCTCGGCCGCAAGGACGTGCCGCTGAAGGCGACCGGCAAGGCGCAATACGGCATCGACGTGTCCGTGCCGGGCATGATCTACGCCTCGGTGCTGCAGGCGCCGATGGAAGGTGCCAAGCCCAAGGACGTCAACGTCCCTGAAATCATGAAAATCAAAGGCGTCGAGAAGGTGATCCCGTTGCCGTTCGGCGTCGCCGTGCTCGGCGACAGCGTCGAGGCCACCCGCAAGGGCGTCGCCGCGCTCAAGGCGACGTGGGATACGGCGGGCGCGCAGGCCGCCGGCTTCGATTCGGAGAAAGCGAAGGCGGACTACGCCGCCAAAGGCAAGGATCCGAATATCGAGACCAAGGTCGAGTATCAGGTCGGCGATATCAACGCCGGAGTCGCCGGCGCCGCCAAGACGATCGAGGCGGCGTACTGGACCGAGTATACGTACCACGCGCAGATGGAGCCGATGAACGCCGTCGCCTCCGTGGCCGAAGATGGCAAGTCGGCCGACATCTGGACGGGCACACAGTTCGGCGCGCTCGCCGGCTTCATTGTCTCCGGCATTCTCAAGACCACGCCGGACAAGATCCGCGTCCACAACCAGTTCCTGGGTGGCGGCTACGGCCGCCGCATCTGGCCGGACGCCGCGATCCAGGCGACGATCTTGTCCAACATCACCAAGAAGCCGGTGAAGCTGATCCTGACGCGCGAGGAGGACATCGCCGCAGCGCGTCCGCGGCCGATGACCCACCATGCGATGACGGCGGGCCTCGATGCCAAGGGCAACCTGGTCGGCTGGCATCATCGGCTGGTGTCGGAAAACGTCGATGCAGTCGCTGCGCCGCCGCGCTTCAAGGCCACCGGCGGCAAGGACTATATCGGCGCCCGCGGCCTCGATCAGGCGTTCTACGCCATCCCCAACGTGCTCGCGGAATACACCCGCGAGCAGCGCGGCATGCGCGTTCACGCCTGGCGCGGCATCGGCTCCGGCTACAACAAGTTCGCCGCCGAAGCTTTCCTCGACGAGGTGGCGCAGGCGGCCGGCAAGGACCCGCTGGCGTTGCGGCTCGAACTGACCAAGGACAAACCGCGCGCCGCCGGCGTGCTCAAGGCGGTGGCCGAGATGTCCGACTTCAAGAAGAAGCGGCCCGGCCACGGCATGGGCATCGCCTTCTCGGATTATCACGACACGCTATCGGCGGGCGTGGCCGAGATCTCGGTCGACGAGACGACGGGCAAGATCAAGGTCCACAATTTCTGGCTCGCGGTCGATCCAGGGTTGGTGATTCAGCCCGATCACGTCGTCGGCCAGGCGGAGAGCGCCGTCGTTTACGGGCTCTCGGCCGCGCTCATCGAGCAGTTCGCGGTCAAGGACGGCGCCGTGCAGGCGACCAACTTCGACAGCTACCCGGTCATGCGCATGAGCGACGTGCCGCCGATCCACGTCAAGATCGTCGCCACCGACAACCCCCCCACCGGCATGGGCGAGATCGGTGTGGTGACGGTGGCACCGGCGATCGCCAACGCGGTGGCCCAGCTCACCGGCAAGCGGTTGCGCCACGTGCCGATGACGGCGGAGCGGGTGAAGGCCGCGCTGAAAGCGTAAGATACCGCACGACATAGACCCGCCGCGCCGCAATCGGGCGCGGCGGCTTTTTTGTCGTCATAGCCGGGCTTGTCCCGGCCATCTACGGCTTTACATTAAGAGCGAGGCAAGCAAGGCGTGGATGCCCGTGACAAGCATGGGCATGACGGAGATGGCCATGGACGATAAGACCCGCACCGAGCTCGAAGCCGCCGTCTATCGGCGCTTGGTCGAGCATTTGCGCGCGCGCACCGACGTGCAGAATATCGACATGATGAATCTCGCCGGCTTCTGCCGCAACTGCCTATCGAACTGGATGAAGGACGCCGCCGACGAAAAGAGCGTCGTCATGAGCAAGGACGAAAGCCGCGAGATCGTATACGGCATGCCCTACGACGAGTGGCGCAAGAAGCACCAGAAAGAGGCGTCGCCCGAGCAGAAGGCGGCGTTCGAAAAGGCGAAGCCGCAGCATTAGCACGCGGGCTCAAGACAGATCCGCGTGGACAGCCCGTCACCTTGCCGATTTTAACGCCCGATCTTCAGGTGCCGCGGCAGGCTTGTGCGCCTCGTCCTTCGGGCGCGCCGAAGCGCGCAACTTCTCGCGTGTCGCTTGGAACAGCACATAAAGCGGCGGAATCACAAAGATGCCGATGAATGACGCGGCGATCATGCCGCCGAATACAGGTGTGCCGACGTCGCGGCGCGCGAGTTGCGAGGCGCCGGTGGCGACAACGAGCGGCAGCAGGCCGAGGATGAAGGCAAAAGACGTCATCATCACCGGGCGGAAGCGCAGCCGCGCGCCTTCGGTCGCGGCCATTAGCAGCGGCACGCCTTTTTCACGCTGTTCCTTGGCGAATTCGACGATCAGGATGCCGTTCTTGGCGGCGAGGCCGATCAGCACCACCATGCCAATCTGCGCGTAGAGGTCGAGCGTGAGGCGGGTGAGCGCCATGGCGATGAAGGACCCGAGCACGCCGACGGACACCGACAGCAGTACCGGCACCGGAATCGTCCAGCTCTCGTAGAGGCCGACCAGGAACAGATAAGCGAACAGCACGGCAAAACCGAGGATCATCGCGGTCTTGCCTTCGGCGCGCTTCTCCTGGAAGGCGGTATCGGTCCATTCGCCGGCGTAACCTGCAGGCAGCGTATGTGCTGCCACCTGTTCCATGGCGGCGAGGCTTTGGCCGGAAGAAACGCCGGGGGCCGGGTTGCCCTGAACGGTAATCGCGCGCTTGTTGTTGTAGCGGATCAGCGCCGGTGGCCCGACCACGAGCCGCACCTCGGCGAGGCTGCGCATCGGAATCATCTTGCCGTCGTTGCTGCGCACATTGATGCGGTAGATGTCGTCGATCCGGGCACGGTCGGCTGCCTCGGCCTGAACCTGCACTTTCCAGGTCCGCCCAAACAGATTCATGTCGTTGACGTAGTAGCCGCCGAGCGATGCCTGCAAGGCCTGAAACACGGCATTGAGCGAGACACCGAGGATCTGTGCCTTGTCGCGATCGATATCGAGAAAGATCGAGGGGCTGGTCGCTGAAAACGTGCTGAACACGCGCGATAGACGCGGGTCCTGGTTGGCGGCGACGGTGAGACCGCGCAGCACCTGGGCAAATTGCGACGCCTCGCCTCCGCGGAGGTCTTCGAGCACGTAGGTGAATCCACCGCCGGTGCCAAGACCGACGATCGGCGGCGGCGGCAGCGCCACGACCGCTGCCGCCTCAATCTGGCGGAGTTGCGGCGTCAGCCGCGCGATCACCGCCCGCGCCGATTCCGAGGCGGCCTTGCGCTCCTCAAACGGCTTTAGGGTCACGACCAGAAACGCTGCGTTCGCCTGCGAATAGTTGTCGATGAAGTTCAGGCCGACCACCGAGGTCAGGTCGGCAACAGCCGAATCCTTCCGCAAGACCGCCTCGGCTTGCTGAACCGCATCGCCCGTCCGGCCGACCGAAGCGCCTTCCGGAAGCTGGACCACCACGAAGAAAGCGCCCTGATCGTCCTCGGGCAGGAAGCCTGTCGGCGTAATCCTTGACAAGCCAACGACGCCTGCTCCCGCGACGCCGACCAAGACAAGTCCGATGATCGAGAATCGGACAATGCGTGCGACCGCGGCGCCATAGGCATCCCGCACGCGATCGATGGTGCGCATGACGTAACCGATCGGCCCGCGGCGCGGCCCATGGCTCGGCCGTAACAGGATGCCGCACAGGGCCGGCGATAGCGTGAGCGCATTGATCGCCGACAGGAACATCGAGACCGCAACAGTGACGGCAAATTGGCGGAACAACTCGCCGGAGATCCCGGGAATGAAGGCGACCGGCACGAATACCGACAGGAGCACCATGGTGATCGCGATGATCGGCGCGGTGATCTCGCCCATCGCACGCTTGGCGGCATCGCCCGGTGATAGTTCGGGATGTTCCTCCATCACCCGCTCGACGTTTTCCACCACGACGATCGCGTCATCGACCACGATGCCAATCGCCAACACGACGGCGAGCAACGATACGGTATTCGCCGAATAGCCGACCGCCAGGAGGACAATAAAGGTGCCGATGAGGCTGACGGGTACGGCAATCAACGGGATGAGCGTCGCGCGGAAGCTGCCGAGGAACAGGAAAACGACAATCGCCACGAGGATGAAGGCCTCAATCAGCGTCTTTTGAACTTCATGTATCGTGTCGGTCACGAAGACCGTTGGATCGTAGGTGACTTTCCACGCCAAATCGTCCGGGAAACGCTTTTGAGCGTCCACCATTTGCGCACGCACGGCATCCAGCGTCGCAATCGCGTTGGCGCCCGGCGACTGGTAGACGGCAATGACCGCGGCGGGGCCGCCGTTGAAGCGCGTTTCACGGTCGAGGCTTGCGGCGCCCAATTCAAGCCGCGCAACATCCTTCAGGCGCAGGATCGATCCGTCGGGATTGGTGCGAACGACGATGTTGGCGAAGTCATCGACCGAACTCAGCCGCCCCTTGGTCTGGATATTGAGCTGGAGCCGTTGGTCGCTCGAGATGGGCCGCGCGCCGATACGGCCCACCGCGGCCTGCACGTTTTGTGCCTGGATGGCGTTGATGATATCGCCGGTGGTCAGATTCAGGCCCGTCAACAGATTGGTGTGCACCCAGGCGCGCATGGCGTAGTCCTGCGGGCCCCATAGTGCGGCGTCGCCGACGCCTGGAGTGCTTCTGATCTGGTCGAGCAGATTGATGGTGACGTAGTTCGAGATGAACAGCGGGTCGTGGGTGTGCTTGGGCGAGTAGAGGGCGATCACGCCGAGCAGGGCCGATGACTTCTTTTTGACGGTCACGCCCTGACGTTGGACATCCTGCGGCAGGCTCGACAAGGCGACCTGGACGCGATTGTTGACGTTGACCGTATTGATGTCCGGGTTGGTTCCCAGCTCGAACGAGGCGGTGAGCGTGTAGCTGCCGTCGTTGCCGCTGACGCTCTTCATGTAGATCATCTTGTCGACGCCGACGATCTGCGCCTCGAGCGGCTGCGCGATGGTGGCGTCAACGACAGCGGAAGAGGCGCCGGGATAGCTCGTCGTCACCGAAACCTGCGGTGGCACGATATCGGGATATTGCGCGATCGGTATGGAATAGAGCGCGAGCGCGCCGGCGATCGTGGTAACGATGGCGATGACGCCGGCTAGCCGCGGGCGATCGATAAAGATCGACGACAACATGTATCAGCCTCCGCCGACGGGCGGCGCGGCTGCGGTCGCCCGAACCGCGATTCCTGGGCGGACCGCCTGCAGACGGTCGACAATGACTTGCTCGCCGTCCGACAGGCCCTCATTGATCGCGACGTCTGCGCCGCTTGCGCCGCCGGGCTTCACCCGCCGCTGCACGGCTTTCCCATTCTCGACCACAAACAGATAGACGCCCTCTTGATCGGCAAGCAGAGCCGATTGCGGCACGACGATTTGCTGCTCCGGCGTACCGATCTGCAGCAGCACGACGACAAGCTGCCCGTCAATCAGCGCGCCCTTTGGATTGGGAAATGTTGCGCGCACCAGAACCGTGTCCGTCGACCGGTCGACGGTCACGTCGACGAAATTGATTTCGCCGGCCTCGGCGTAGACCGACCCGTCGGCGAACCGCAGTTGGGATTTTATGGATCCCCGCGTCACGACCGTGCCCTGCGTGCGCGCCTGCAACAACTCGCGCTGGCTGACCGGGAAGGTGACGTACATCGGGTCTCGGCTGACGATGGTGGTCAGAATACCGCTGTTGGGCGCAACCACGTTTCCCTTCGTGATGCTGGTCTTGCCGATCTTGCCGGCAATTGGCGAGACGATGTTTGTGTAGCCAAGATTGATACGCGCCGTTTCCAGGCCGGCCTGGTCCTGCAATATCGCGCCTTTGGCCT
>DASUGZ010000211.1:0-3860 GCA_036273755.1 Pseudolabrys sp. | reverse complement strand
GCTGCGGGGGGATCGGCTTTGGGATTGCGATATCCACGGATGACCGGAGTGTCGGTTGGTGCGCGCGGCAAGCGCGCCCTCGCTTTATTCGTGGCGCGCGCCGGTGTGCGATTTGGCGTTGCCGGACTGTTGCTGCTGGGCGCCAACAAGTCGCTGCAAAACGCCGTTGCCGAAGGCGATACGCGCACCATCTCCTTCCATCACGTCCATACCGGCGAAGACATCACCATCACCTACAAGCGTGACGGCCGCTATGACGAGGCGGCGCTGAAAAAGCTCGACTGGTTCATGCGCGACTGGCGCAAAGAAAAAGAAACCCACATGGATCCGCATTTGTTTGATCTGTTGTGGGAAACCTACCGCTCGGTCGGCGGCAAGGAACCAATCCAGGTGATCTGCGGCTACCGCTCACCCGGCACCAACGCCATGTTGCGCGCGCGCTCACGAGCAAGCGGCGTCGCCGAGTTCAGCCAGCACATCAACGGCAACGCCATCGATTTCTACATTCCGGGCGTTTCCCTCGCGCAGGTGCGCGCCGAGGGCCTGCGCCTGCAGCGCGGCGGCGTCGGTTTCTATCCGACCTCGGGGTCGCCCTTCGTGCACATGGATACCGGCACCATCCGGCATTGGCCGCGCATCGCGCGCCAGGAACTGGTCAAGATTTTCCCCGACGGCAAGACCGTTCACATCCCGGCCGATGGCCACCCCCTGCCCGGCTACGCCGTGGCGCTCGCCGACGTCGAACGCCACGGCGCGGTGCCCTCGGGAACCTCGCTGGAAGCCGCGCGCGCGGCCGGGGTGATCACGGCAAGCGAGGAACAACTCGCCGTTACGAGCGGGGACGAGAATGCCGCCGTGCGGCGGCCGAAGCGGAGCCTGCTGGCGAGTATTTTCGGCGGCGACGAGCATGAGGATCAGGCTGAACAGGCGGCTCCGAAACAGAAGTTGGCTATGGCGCCTGCCGGCGTGAGCCCGCGCAAGGTCGCGACCGAGCCGATTGTGCCGCTGCCAGCGGCGCGGCCGCGGAGCGTTACCGTGGCCTCGATCCTGCCGCAGCCACGGCCTGCCGAGCCGAAGATGACAGCCTCGATCCCGGTCAAGCTGCTCGACGACCGCGGTGCTTGGCGCGGCGCTGCTGTGCCAGGGTCGGCGCTGCCGGCGCCGATCGCGGCCGGCACGCGTTATGAGATGGCATCCGCCGAAGCGGTTCGCCTGGACGACAACGCGCTCGCCTACGCCAACGACCAAGCATCGCCGCTCGCTGCGCGGGCGCGCCCGATGGGCTCGCGCCTGCCGCAAATGGCGGTCGAGGCGCGCGTGCTCCCCGCTGCGGACAACAGCACGATGGTGGTCAAGCCGCCGGTTGCGGCCGCAATGGGCGGCGGGCCGCTCTCCGACAGCCCCTGGCTGCGCGCCACAACGCTGACCCCAAGCGTGCGCTATATGAGCACGTCGCGCGTCGGCGCGGTCGATCCGCGATGGATGGGCCAATTGCTGCACAAGCCGGCGCAGGCGCTCGCCATGAGCTTCTCGGCCGATCCGCATTTCGGCATGGTGGCCGATCGCTTCGACGGCCGCGCGGTCGTGTTCCTGGCGACCACGACGTTCACCGCGCCGCAGACGACGGCGTCGCTGCGCTAAAATTCACGACAGGCTTGACGTTATAGTTCCCGGCTTCGCGCCATGCGCTCGCGGGAACGTCGACTCTTATTGCAACATCCCAAGGGCGTGCATGTAGGTTTCGAGGACTTCCTGCTCCTCGCGCCGCTCGTCGGTGTCCTGCTTGCGCAAGCGCACGATGGTGCGCAACGCCTTGACGTCGAAGCCGTTGCCTTTGGCCTCGGCATAGACGTCGCGGATGTCGTCGGAGGTCGCCTTCTTTTCCTCCTCCAACCGCTCGATGCGCTCGATGACGGCTTTGAGCTGATCCTTGGCGAAGCGGTGGGCGGTTTGTTCTTGTTCGGCCGCTGCGGTGGCAGGCATCGACGTGTCTCCTGAATAACGGGGCTTGTGTCGACGTTATTTAGGAGAAATCGGCGTGCCGCGGGCGGCGATCGCCGCAAAGCCCCCGACATTCACACCTGTGAACAATTATATTTTGCGCATGATCTTTTCCCAAAACCGGATCATGCGCCCAAAGCACCATTCACGGCACCACGGCAAAGAACAGGAAAACGGCGAAGATCAGCAAATGGACGATGCCCTGCAAAACGGTCGTTCGCCCGGTGCCGAGGGTGATCACGCTTACCACCAGCGTGAGCGCCAACAGCACTTGCTCTTTCGCGTCCAACCCAAGTTCGAGAGGTTGACCGAGCACGACCGAAACGCACGCGACCGCCGGGATCGTCAGGCCGATCGTTGCGAGAGACGACCCCAATGCCAGGTTCAGGCTCGTCTGCAAGCGGTTGGCTTGCGCCGCTCTCACTGCTGCGAGGCCTTCGGGGAGCAGAACCAGCGCCGCAATGACGATTCCCACGACCGCCTTTGGCACGCCGAGGTGTAAAACGCCGGCTTCCACCGCGGGCGTGAGCATCTTGGCAAGCCCGACGATGCCGACGAGTGCCACCAGAAGCAAGCCGGCGCTGACGAGAGCGATCTTGCCGGAGGGAGGCGGCTCGTGTGCTTCGGGCCCGTCGCCCTCCACCGGCAGGAAATAGTCGCGGTGTCGTATCGTCTGGGTGAAAATGAACGCCCCGTAGAGTGCGAGCGAGATCACGGCGGCAAAAATGAGCTGCGACGTGCTGAACGTCGGGCCCGGGCTGCTTGTCACGACGTTTGGAAGCAGCAACGTCAGGACGGTCAGCGCGGCCAGCACCGCAAGCGCGGCGCTCGCCCCCTGCAGCCGGAAGTCCTGCTCGTGATGGCGAACTCCGCCCCAGAGCAGACAGGCGCCGACGATGCCGTTGCAGACGATCATCACTGCGGCAAAAATCGTGTCCCGCGCCAAGGCGGCATTGTCCGCAGGAGCCGAGAGCATGACCGACACGATGAGCGCCGTTTCGATGACCGTGACGGCCAATGCAAGCACCAGCGTTCCGAACGGCTCACCGGTTCGATGCGCAACAACTTCGGCGTGGTGTACCGCTGCGAACACGGTCGCGACCACCGAAACGCCCGCCGCTGTGGAGAGCAAGCCGTCCACGCCAAAATACCAAGCGGCCAAGACGATAAGCCAGGCCGCCAAAGGCGAGGCCCACCCCCACCACGGTACTGCGCTTACAGTTCTGCCGGACGCCATCTTGGTAGGTTAACACGCCATGGGGAATCTCACGATGGAGGATCTCTTTCGGGCTGCATGCACGCAGGCACGCGGCAATTGCCCCTTGGGGCAATAGCCCTACATGGCGCTTCCAGTTAGCAAATTGACATCTTGCCACTTCAGGCTGCGCTAGGGACCGAAGGGTCCGGAAGGATGGGCGGCTTGCGAAGCTCTATTTGTACCGTCCTTATTTTTTTCTGTTCTGCGCTTGCCGCTTCCGCGCAAAGCAAAGACGCGGCCCCGCTTCCCGTCGGAACGATCGTCGCTTCCCGCAAGGCCATTGAGAAGACGATCGATTTCCGTGGGCGCGTCGATGCGATACAGCGCGTCGACATCCGGGCGCGGGTCACGGGCTACCTTGAAGACGTCCAGTTTCAGGAAGGCAGCACCGTCGCGGTCGGCCAGCCGCTTTATCGGATCGAAGACGGCCTGTTCAAGGCTGCCGTGGAGCAGGCCCAGGGTGCGCTTGAGCGCAGCAAAGCCGCTCAAGCACTGACCGCAATCCAGCTGCAACGCGCGCAGGATCTGCTCGACAAGCAAGCCGGTACGGTGGTGGCCCGCGATCAAGCTTTGGCGTCCGACCAGCAGGCAAAAGGCGCGA
>DASUGZ010000210.1:0-26954 GCA_036273755.1 Pseudolabrys sp. | reverse complement strand
GCAGGCTGCCAAAGATGCGGCGGCGATCGAAAAATGCGTCAGGACGAAAACAGGGCGGCACTGGGCCTGGGAAAGTTGTGTCGGTCTCATCTCGGAGTCATGCGCGAAAGACGACGATGCGAACCGGCAGGTGATCGACTGCTATGCCCGCGAACTCGCGGTATGGGACGCCATCCTCAACAAGTCCTATCAGACGCTGCTCAAAGCGCTCGATTCCGATCAGCAGGAGAAGCTGCGTGAGATGCAGCGTGCCTGGATCGCGTCGCGCGACAAAACGTGCGGTTTTCTGTATGATTACTTCCAGGGCACTATGGCGAACCCCATGATCGCGGCTTGTACAGCCCGAGCGACCGGACGGCAGGCGTTGTACCTGAGGGGCTTTGCCGAAGATGTCCAGGACAGAAAATGATGCGGATCGTTGCCCTCTTCCGGGCGCTATGCTCAGCGGGTAGGCCGATATGGGCACGATCGTAGCCAAAGGCTTCAAGTTGCCGGCTGTAGGGCTCGGCACCTGGACGCTGCAGGGGCGCGAATGCGCGCGGCTGGTCGAGCAGGCGATCCGCGCCGGCTACCGCCACATCGACACCGCGCAGATGTACCAGAACGAACGCGCGGTCGGCGACGGCGTGCGCGCCTCTGGTAAGCGCAACGAGGTGGTGGTCGTTACCAAGGTGCAGCCCACGATGCTGGCGCCGCATGATCTCGTGCGCTCGGTGAAAGAAAGCCTCGCCAATCTCCGCTTCGACGTCATCGATCTGCTGCTGATCCACTGGCCGAACCCGCGCGTGCCGCTCTCGGAAAGTCTCGGCGCCATGAGCAATTTAAAACGCGAGGGGTTGGTGGGGGCAATCGGCGTCTCGAACTTCACGGTGGCGCTGCTCGACGAGGCGAACCGCGTGTCGCCCGAGCCCTTGGTCTGCAATCAGATCGAGTGCCATCCTTACCTCGACCAGGACAAGGTCATCGCCGCCTCCCGCAAGCACGGGATGTCGGTGGTCGCCTATAGCCCGATCGCGCGCGGCCAGGCGAGGGGCGATGCGGTGCTCGAGCGCATCGGCGCGGCGCACAAGAGATCTGCGGCGCAGGTTTGCCTGCGCTGGCTGGTCCAGCAAGGCATCGCCGTGGTGCCGCGGACCAGCAAGGTCCAGCGGCTGCAGGAGAACCTCGCGATCTTCGATTTCGAGCTGACCGACGCTGAGATGAAGGAGATCGCCGGTTTGGCGCGGCCTGGGGGCCGCATCGTCGATTGGACCTATTCGCCGAAGTGGGATTGATTTGTGGTCCTCGGCGCTAGCTCCGATGGTGCGCTCGTGCTTTTTTCCGGCGGCCAGGACTCCACCGTCTGTCTCGCCTGGGCGCTCGAGCGTTTCGCTCATGTCGAAACTCTCGGCTTCGACTACGGCCAGCGCCATGCCATCGAACTCGATGTTCGCCCTCGCATCTGTGAGCGGATCGTCGCGCTTAAGCCTGGATGGAAGGTGCGGCTGGGCGAGGACCATGTCCTCAAGCTCGACGCGCTCGCCGGTATTTCCGATAGCGCGCTGATCCGCGAAACCGCCATCGAGATCGCCGCCAACGGCTTGCCGACCACCTTCGTGCCCGGTCGGAATCTCATCTTTCTCGCGTATGCCGGCGCGCTCGCCTTTCGCCGCGGCGCGCGCCACATCGTCGCCGGCATGTGCGAGACTGACTATTCCGGCTATCCCGATTGCCGCGACGAGACCATCAAGGCCATGCAGGCCGCCCTGGGCCTAGGTCTCGACAGGCGCGTCGTCATCCACACGCCGCTGATGTGGGTCGACAAGGCCGGTACCTTTGCCATGGCTGAGGCCATCGCGGGACAGCAATTCCTCGACGTCGTTGTCGAAGAGACCCATAGCTGCTACTTGGGCGACCGCACGCATCGGCACGATTGGGGCTTCGGTTGCGGCACGTGCCCGGCCTGTCAATTGCGGGCACAAGGCTATGCGGCTTTCATAAGGCGGCGGACGAAAAACTGATATGAGCGGCATCGGAAAGAAGAAAAACGTCGAAGGCGGGATTTTCCTGCTCCTGTTTTGCGCCACGATTCCGCTGGCCAACTGGATGATCGGCCACGTCGGCAGCGTCTGCGCGGCGAGCGGCCCGTGCCTTATCCCGGTCGCGCCGGGTCTCATGGCGCCGTCCGGCGTCCTGATGATCGGTATCGCGTTGGTTCTGCGCGATCTGGTGCAGCGAAGGCTTGGCGTGGAATTCGGTATTGGCGCGATCGTCGCGGGCGCGGCGATCTCGGCTGGGCTTGCACCCCGTTCGCTGGTCATCGCCTCCGCGGCCGCGTTCCTGCTTTCGGAATTCGCCGATTTCGCGGTCTACACGCCGCTCGCGCGCCGGCGCCTGGTCTTGGCGGTGCTTGCTTCGAGCTTGGTCGGGCTTGTTATCGACTCGGTTGTGTTTTTATGGCTCGCCTTCGGCTCGCTCGATTTCCTTGCCGGGCAGGTTGTCGGCAAGTTGTGGATGGTGCTGCTCGCCATGCCTTTCGTCGCCTACCTGCGCCGCCGCGACGAGCGGCTCGGCCTAAACCCCGCTTAGACAAAGGTCACCCATGTCCGCTCTCGAGACGCTGAAAAACGTCACCACCGGAACCATCACGACGATGCTCCTGAAGAAAGGCATCCGCCGCGCATGGATGGCCGGTGCCATGCCGTTCGGCTTTAGCGGCAAGCGGGTGGTGGGCAAGGCTTTCACCTTGCGCTTCGTGCCGGTGCGTGAGGATCTGGCGACGCCGGAGAGCTGGTCGAAGCCGATCTCGACGCGTTCGGCCATCGAAGCCATGCCGGAAGGCTGTGTGGTCGTCGCCGACGCCATGGGCGTGACCGGCGCCGGCATCTTCGGCGACATTTTGTGCATGCGCATGGTCAAGCGCGGCGTGTCGGCGTTGATTACCGACGGCGTCATGCGCGACAAGCACGGCGTCGTCGCCACGAACCTGCCGGTCTGGTGCGCGGGCGTCGCCGCGCCTGCTTCCGTCAATCAGCTCACCTTTGTCGGCTGGAACGAACCGATCGGTTGCGGCGGTTGCGCGATCTTTCCCGACGACATCATCGTCGCCGATGACGACGGCGCCGTGGTCATTCCGGCGGCGCTGGTCGATTTCGTCGCCAATGAGGGCGCCGAGCACGAACTCCTCGAAAGCTGGCTGGTGCAGGAGGTCGAGAAAGGCGAAAAGCTGCCCGGCCTTTATCCACCCAACGACGAGAACAAGAAGCGCTACGAAGAGTGGAAGAAGAAGCGCTGATCTCTCCGCGGCCTCAGCCGCGGTCCTTCATAAAACTGTGATAGTATTTTTTCGATGGGCGATTCGTTGCCCGGGGTTGCGTCTGCGTGCGCCGGTGTTTCGCGATGGCGCGATGTTGATCCTCGGGGGGCCCGCCTATGGCTTTGCAGATTCACCGAACCGATGCCGATTCCTTGGACGAACCAGCCGCCGACCGGCTTGGCGCGCTCTATCCCGATTGGGGCGAGCGCGCCGTCACTGTGGTCGCCGCCAGCGCTGCGGTGGCGATTGTCGCACTGATCGCCGTCGTCATGGGTATGGCCTAGCGTCCGATCGCGCGCCAGGCACGCGTCGATTATTCGGCCGGTGGGGCCGCCGGCGTTTGCGAGAAAGCCAGCCGCGAATCCGACGTGAACTGCCGCCGCCATATCACGACGACGATGCCGGTTGTGGTGAGAGCAAGTGGCAGCGGTCCTAAGAACCAGCCGAGATAGCCGAGTGCGAAGAAGAACGCGCGTTGGCCGCGGTTGAAATGACGCCCGGCATCGGCGCACAGCTGTGCCGCACGGTGGGCGAAGTCCCGCGCCGCAGCGGTCGTCTTTTCGGCCGGCGCTGGCGCTGCCCCGACCATGATGGCGAAGTAATTGTACAGGCGGTACGACCAGGCGAATTTGAAGAAGGCATAGACGAAGATAACGGCAAGCCCCATCATCTTCAGCTCCCACATTTCCGGCGATTGCGCGACGCCAAATGGGAGCGACGAAACGACGGTCAATATCTGATCGGCCGAACGCAGTAGTGTGAGCGTTCCGCCGACGGCAATGAGGCTGGTGGAGGCGAAGAACGCCGTACCGTTCTGCAGCGCGGCAGTGACCTGGGCGTCCACCATGCGCATGTCGCGCGCCAGCAGGCGCTCCATCCACGCGTCGCGATAGAGGTTCATCAGCGCGTTGAGGCCGTTGCGGCCCTTGGCGGTTTTCTCGATCAGCAGCGAATAGCCGACCCATGCGCCGACAAACCAGGCAAATGCCATGAGGTCCAAAAGGGTAAAGGTTGCCATCGCAGAGACTCCGCGGCCATCGTGCCCGCTCGCCGGCGTCCATTCAACCACAAGCTTGAGTACGTGGCGCTGCTCTGCCATCGTTGGCTAAAAGGAGGCATGAATGCCGCAGACCATCACCACCGGATACCGCGCCCTCGTCGACGCTGCCAACAGCGAGGTGGAGACATTGTCTACCGAGGAGGCAATAAAGCTCGCGGGCCGTAACGATACGGTGCTGGTCGATATCCGCGATATCCGCGAGCTGGCGCGCGACGGCAAGGTGCCGGGCGCCGTGCATTGTCCGCGCGGCATGCTCGAATTCTGGATCGATCCGCAGAGCCCGTACCACAAGCCGGTGTTCGCCCAGGACAAGAAATTTGTGTTCTTTTGCGCTGGCGGCCTACGTTCGGCGCTCGCCGCGCAGACCGCCCAGCGCATGGGGCTCAAGCCGGTCGCGCATATCAAGGGTGGCTTCGGCGCCTGGAAGAAAGCCGGCGGCCCGGTCGAGGAGCCGAAGATGGCGCCCGGCGAAGTCAAGCGGCCGTGAGGGAGCGATGGCCCTCAAGCTGATCGTCGGCAACAAGAACTACTCGTCGTGGTCGATGCGGCCATGGATCGCCATGAAGGTGGCCGGCATCGTATTCGACGAAACGGTGATTTCGCTCAACGCGCCTGACTTCAAGGCGCAGGTCGGCGCGGTGTCCGGCACTGGCAAGGTGCCGGTGTTGATCGACGGCAATGTGCAGGTATGGGAATCGCTGGCGATCCTCGAATATTTGGCGGAAAAATTTCCCGACGCCGCGCTGTGGCCGGCCGACGCCACGGCGCGTGCGCACGCGCGTGCGGTCGCCAACGAAATGCATGCCGGTTTTGTGCCGCTGCGCCGCCTGCTGCCGATGAACATGTGGCGTCCGGTCATGAATCGCGAATTGACGCCGGAGGTCGAGGCCAATGTGGAGCGTATCGAAGCGATGTGGGCCGACTGCCGCGCGCGCTTTGGAGACGGCGGGCCGTTCCTGTTCGGCCGTTTTGGCGCGGCTGACGCCATGTATGCGCCGGTGGTTTCGCGCTTTTACACCTACGCGGTTGCGGTCGGCGCCGGGACGCGCGCCTATATGGGTGCGGTGATGGCACTGCCGGCATGGCGCGAATGGCGCGAGGCCGGGGTGAAGGAGCCGTGGGTGCTCGCCGAAGACGAAGTAGATTGGCCTACGGTGCATCGCATCTAGTTTCGCCATCGCAAACATTAATTCGAGTCCATACATCGCCTTGCGGCGCCGCGCGTCCCAAATTTTGTCAAAATCATGCGCATGCTCCGCGTCATCTTTTTCACGGATATGTCCGTGCTTTCATAGTGGGGGTGACGACGCTGCTACGGGCCTGCGAAGGGCTCGGGAGGGGTCGCCATGCAATTTCGTCGTCTCGCTGTTCTTGGGTTTGTGTTGGCGCTTGCCGCGCCCGCTTTCGCCGCAGACGCCAATCACGACATCAAGGGCTTCTATCTGCTGACCGACTATCCGGCGGTCACCGTGCAACCCGGCACCACATCGACGGTGAGCTTGCACTTGCGCAATTACGCGCTCGCGCCGGAGCGATTATCGCTTTCGGTGTCGGGGGTCCCACAAGGCTGGACCGCAACACTGCTCGGCGGTGGTCAGCCGATTGCCGCGGCGATGCCTGCGACCGACGACAGCGTAACGCTAGATCTGCGGCTCGATGTGCCCAAGGACGCCAAAATCGGTGCGCAGACGCTGACCGTGAATGCGGAGGGCGCGGCCAATCATATATCGCTGCCCATAGCGGTGACGCTTGCCAAGCAATTGCCGGCCAAGCTCACGCTCACCCCGCAGTTGCCTGAGCTGCGCGGCTCCGCGCGTTCGAGTTTCGAATACACGATGACTATCAAGAACGACAGCGGCAAAAAGCTGCTGGTCAGTCTTGCCGCCGACGCGCCGAAGAATTTCGACACGTCGTTCACCGAAGCCTACGGTACCCAGCAGCTCACTGCCATCCCGGTCGACGCCGGCAAGACCAAGGATGTCAAACTCAAGGTGACGCCGCCCGGCACCGTCGATGCCGGGCACTACGCGGTGACCGCGCATATCGCCGCCGAGGACGCCCGCGCCGACGCCAAGATTGCACTCGACGTCACCGGTCAGCCCAAGCTGTCGCTTGCCGGCCGCGAAGGGCTACTCAGCGCCCGCGCCACCGCCGGCAAGGAAAGCACGGTGCCGGTCGACGTTACCAATACCGGCACAGCGCCGGCCGAAAGTATCCAGCTCGCGGCCAACGCGCCGACCGGTTGGAAGATTTCGTTCGAACCGAAATCGATCGAGCGCATTGCACCCAACGAGCACAAGGAGGTGCAGGCGCTGATTCGGCCGCCGGGCAAGGCGATTGCCGGCGACTACGTCACCGCGATCACCGCCTCGACCCGCGGTGAAACCGGCAGCGCCAATTTCCGCGTCACTGTGACCACTTCGACGGTATGGGGCATCGCCGGTATCGGCATTATCGGCGCGGCGCTGTTGATCATGGTCGGCGCCGTTGCCCGGTTTGGCCGGCGATGAGCGATATCGTCATTGAGGCTAGGGGCCTCACCAAACGCTATGGGGCGGCTCACGCCGTCAATAGCGCGACTTTTACGGTCGGCGCCGGTGAAATCTTCGGGCTGCTCGGGCCGAACGGCGCCGGCAAGACGACCACCATCCTGATGCTGCTGGGCTTGAGCGACATCAGCGCCGGACAGGCGCGCGTCTTCGGCCACGACCCGATGCGCGAGCCACTTGAGGTGAAGCGGCTGGTCGGCTACCTGCCGGACTCGGTCGGCTTCTACGATCATCTGACCGCGGCGGAAAATCTGCACTACACCGCGCGGCTGATGGGTTTTGATCGTGAGATGCGTAAGGTACGCATCGGCGCAGCGCTTGCTCGTGTCGGCTTGTCGGCTGTCGCCAACAAAAAAGTTGCGACCTTTTCCCGCGGCATGCGCCAACGTCTCGGGCTCGCCGAAATTGTCATGAAAGACGCGCGCATCGCTGTCCTCGACGAGCCGACCAACGGGCTCGACCCGCAGGCGAGCGTCGAATTGCTCGAATTGATTCGCTCGCTGAAAGAGCAGGGTGTGAGCATCCTACTGTCATCGCACTTGCTCGACCGCGTCCAGAGCGTGTGCGACCGGGTTGCGCTATTCAGCGCCGGCCGGATCGCGCTAATGGGGACGGTGGACGAGCTTGGGCGACAGGTGCTCGGCGGTGGTTACGCCGTCGAGGTCGAGGCCGATGGCGGTGATGGCATTGCTCGGCGTCTTGCGGCGCTTGCCGGCGTGCGCAGCGTCGAAGAGCCGGGGGCGGGCCGCTTCCGCATGACCTGCGACAGCGATCTACGTGGCGAGGCTGCCGGTGCAGTGGTCGCCGCCGGCGGTCAACTCAAGCAGTTGTCGCTCGACCGGCCGAGCCTGGAGACGATCTACACCCGCTACTTCCAGAACGCGCAGGAGGCCCGCAATGCGGCGTGAAGGCCCGGCCCTGCAGGGCGTCGGCGTGGTGACCTTGAAGGAATTGTCCGACCACCTGGTCAGTGCGCGTATGCGTGTCCTGGAGTGGCTGGTCGTGCTGGTCGCGCTCGCCGCGGTCTTCGGCGCCATCCAGCAGATTCGGGCCGTCAGCGCGGAGGATCCGTTTCTGTTCCTGCGGCTGTTCACGACGGCGCGCGAACCGCTGCCATCATTCGTCGCCTTCCTCGGTTTTCTGGTGCCGTTGATGGCGATCGGTCTCGGTTTCGACGCGGTCAACGGCGAGCATAACCGCCGCACGCTGTCGCGCATCCTGTCTCAGCCGATCTACCGCGACGCGCTGCTGTTCGGCAAATTCCTGGCCGGTCTCGGCGTCATTTCCGTCAGTCTCGTATGTCTGTGGCTTCTGGTGATCGGGCTCGGCTTGATTATGCTTGGCGTCCCGCCAGGCGGCGAGGAGATGGCGCGCGCGTTGATCTTTTTGGCTGTCACTATCGCCTATGCCGGCGTGTGGCTCGCGCTCGCTATGCTGTTCTCGGTGATCTTTCGTTCGGCCGCGACCGCCGCCCTCGTGGCGCTCGGGCTGTGGCTGTTCCTCGCGGTAATCTGGCCGGCGCTGGCGCCGGGGCTCGCCGAAGCTTTCGTCTCGCCCGAGCGCCAAGCCGCCTATGTCATCACCGCGCAAACGCTGGCGCGGCTGTCGCCCTCGACTCTCTTTGGCGAGATCGTGTTGGCATTGCTCGACCCGACCACGCGCACGCTCGGCCCGGTCTATCTCAGCCAGCTCGAAGGCGCGGTGATGGGCGCGCCGCTGCCGCTGGCGCAGAGCCTTCTAGTGGCATGGCCGCAGATCGTCGGGATGGTGGCGGCGAGCATCCTCCTGTTCGTCGGCGGTTATGTCGCGTTTCAGCGTCAAGAAGTGCGTGCGTGATCGGAGGGCGCAACGCAACGACTATCGCCGGCGATTTACCAGTCTCATCGCGGCGCGCAAGGGCGCATTCCAGCGGCCGGAAACATCGAGGTCGTGCTGTGTCAGTTGCGTATTCAACGACTGGATGGCTTGTTCGATGATGCAAGCTCGTTCGCCTGCGTCCTGGATGCGGCGGTGCCAGCGCTCGTTTTCGGCCGCACGGTCCTCAAGCGACATCGTCCGGCGCCGCAATGCCGGAAATTGCAGCGCGGTTACGACGCCGCGCGATGCGAACTTCATATCGTCGCGCCGCAGAAATTTCCGCCACATATGCAAATCGGTCCACACTTCGGACGGCGCCGGAGTCCAGCCCTCAGGCAGCCGACGATAGGCGTCCAGCCGATAGGCGCAGAACGTCGGCCCGAATTTATTGTAGGCCGCGTTCGTGAACCGCTTGCGCAAATTCGGGTTGGTGAGATCACAAGCGCTCGCGCTCAGGCCGCCGTCGGGATTGACGGCGACATTGATGACATGGCCGAAATCTGCGTCCGCAAGCAGACGCTCGATCTCCTCGAGATGGTTTGAAAACCAGAGATCGTCGTCGCAGATATGGGCGACGAAACGCCCGTTCGCTTGCGTCAGCGCGGTGTGGCGGTGCGCCTCGCCATGGCGTTTTCCTTTGGGAAATACAAAAGTCTTCACCCGTTGATCGCGTGTGCCGTAGCTGCGCGCGCAGGCAACCGTCTCCTCCGGCGCGCCGTCGCATATTACCATCAGCTCGAAATCGGCGACGCTTTGAGCGAGCACGCTCTCGATTGCATGAGGAAGCAGGGCGGGCGGCCGATGGACCGGGAGCAATACGGTCAGGCGCGGCATGCGCTGCTCCTCAATCGGTCAGGCCGGCCATCGATCGCAATGCGGCGATCCGCTCGACGATCAATGCACCCTCGGCTGCCGATGACCGAGGCGGCGGCCCGCCGCGCAGGTGCTCGACGAAAACACGCAACTCTCTGAGCAACGGCATGTCGTTGCCGATCGTGCGTTCATAGGGCGCGCCGTATTTGCCGTCGGGCGTGCCATCGACGATTGTCAGGCGGGTATCGTAAGAATCGCCGAATTGAGCGCTGCGCCGGCTGCCGACGACCACGACCGACCGGCGACTGATCGGTTGGCTGGTGGCAATCTCCATCGTTACCTTCGGTCCGTCGGCATCCGCCAATACGCCAATCATATCGGACGCCGCCCGGCCGGGGAACGGCGACCAGGCACTG
Source organism: Pseudolabrys sp. (assembly GCA_036273755.1). Lineage (GTDB taxonomy): Bacteria > Pseudomonadota > Alphaproteobacteria > Rhizobiales > Xanthobacteraceae > Pseudolabrys. The sequence goes on along the minus strand of DASUGZ010000210.1, from coordinate 16,964 downwards.
CGCGGGGCCGGCAGAAATCCAAGGATCTCGAGTGCAATCGATAGATCGTGCGGCATCAGGATCCAGGACGCATCGGCGTCGGCGTGTGGATGGCCCCAGCCGAGCCTGTAGGTGCGAACACCGAGAATCTCGCCGAATTCGCCCGACCGCGCCATGGCGGCGAGGGCTTCGACGCCCGAGTGGTAGCGCCATTTGTCCATGACGAAGATACGTTCCGGCGCCGCCGCAACCAGGCGCCGCGCCGAGCCAACGTCGGTGGTCAGCGGCTTCTCGACGAAAATCGGCCGGCCGGTGGCGAGCAGCGCTGTGACGACACCGGCATGGGTCGAACTTGGAGTGGCAACGACGTAGCCGGCCTGCGCAGTTCCGAGCGCATCAATCTGCTCGACCGCGATCGATGCTCCTTGCGCGAGCGCCTGCGCGCGCGTCTCCGCTGAACGTGTCACGACATCGACCGCGACGCCGAGGCTCAACAGGTCGCGTAAGATATATCGGCCCCAATTGCCGCAGCCGATAAGGCCGATACGGAGCGTCAACGGGCGCTCCGATTCGGAAATGCTCCATGATTGTCCGACCAAGTCGACAAAAATGTCTTGACGAAGGTGCTGTAGTCGCCAGCCTGCGTGTCGCGGTCGGACAGCGTCGGATTACGTGTCGGCCAGTCAATCCCGAGTTCTTTACAATCCCACCGGCAGGCGATTTCGTCCGCGGGGTCCCAGTAATGCGAGGCGCCATAAATGAGAACCGCAGGCGCTGGAAAATAGAAGCCGTGCGCGACGCCGGGTGGAATGACCGCTGCTTGCGGGATAGACGCGTCGAGTTCAAGGTGACACGAGACGCCTACGGTCGGCGACCATGGTCTGATGTCATGGAGGCCGAGCGTCATTGTGCCGGCCGCGACGACCAGGTGATCCACATGGCGGACATGGACGTGCACGCCGCGCAGCACGCCGCCATCGCTGGTGACAGCATTGAATTGGACCGGCCGGCAGCCGAGATCCCAACTCTCACGGTAGATTTCTACAAGGTGGCCACGTGAATCATGGTGTGGCGTCAAAGTGTGAACGATGACACCCTCAATCGGACTCCGCGGTAGCTTCTGGTCAGTCATCAGCCCAGCCGGTTGTTTTTCGGGTTCGTTCCGGCGGTCTTGATCTATCATTTACCTCCTGTGCTGTCATGTATCTCCAGGGCTTTCGGGGATGGGCCGGCAAAAGCTGAAGCAGTAGGCTGCGGCGAAAGACAAGAATGCCCGCGCTATGATGTGACATCAGCCCTCGGCAGGCATTGAGCGCGGCAAAGCGCGCGCAAACGTGAAGCCGCCGCAGATGGCCGTTGGAACTCAACAGCCGGTGCGGAAATTGTAGCGCGAGTCAGCACGCACTCCATATGGCAGGTGATCCGCAACAATCTCGGCCTGTTTCTCTTCTCCATCGTGCTGATGACGGCTTTCAACTTCTTTAGCCACGGTACGCAGGACCTTTATCCGACGTTCCTGGAGGTGCAGCGCAAATTATCGCCGCATGCGGTCGGCACCATCGCGGTCATCTACAATATCGGGGCGATCTTCGGCGGGTTGCTGTTTGGCGCGTTGTCGGAATCGATCGGTCGCCGCCGCGCCATCGTGATAGCGGCATTGCTCGCGCTGCCGGTGATCCCGCTGTGGGCCTACGGTTCGACGCCGGTCCTCTTGGCCATCGGCGCATTCCTGATGCAGGTGGCAGTGCAGGGGGCCTGGGCATCATTCCCGCCCATCTCAACGAGCTGTCGCCGGAAGAGGTGCGCGGCACTTTCCCCGGCTTTACCTATCAGCTCGGCAACCTGCTTGCTTCCGGCAATGCGACGCTGCAGGCCGGTCTCGCCCACAGCTATGGCGGCGACTATGCGTTTGCGCTGGCACTGGTCGCCGGGGTTGTTGCCATTGCCGTCGCGCTGCTCGCCGGTTTCGGCATCGAGGCCCGCGGCGTCCGCTTTGCCGGGACCACGCCGCATCCGGCTGAGTAGTCACCAAGGTCGTTCGGCTGAGTTTGTGACGTGCTCGCGGTCGGGCGCAGTGAAGCAGAGCCCCACGCAAAGATAAGGCACGTCCGGATGCGGGTTGTGCCCGCGGTGGAATTTGGCGATGGGCTCGGAATAGCACTCGCCGGCCTTGGCCTTGACCAATGTGCCCTCCTGGAAATGTGCTTCGAACAGACCCTGCAGCGCGACGAAAAATGCCGCGCCGTTATGGCAATGCCAATTGGTGTAGCCGCCCGGCACGATTTCGGCGTTGTAGATCTGCACCTGTACTTGCGGGTCGCGCGGCAGCGAGGCGTACATCGTGTCGAGCAGCAGATTGCGATGGAAGCCGTGGCCGGGCGGCACAATGCCGCCGAGCTGGAGTTTGAGAGTCTTGTAGTCATCGGGCGCAATCGACATGAGCTTCTCTCCGCCGTGAAGGGCGGGAGCCTAATATGCCGTTCGCTCAGCCGAAAGCCTCGCGCCGGCGCCGGCCGGCACGAGGTTCTCTGATGGGATACGCCGCTACGCTCCCGAAACTATTTCGCGCCCGTGGTTCCGGCCTTCGGGTTCGGCGAACAACGCAGGCCCTGTGGCTGAGCGTCCTTCTGGCATGCCGTGATGCTTGCATATTTGCATTGCAGGCTGCCGCCCTTCGACGTTTCGATGCAGAACTTACCGCTGCCGGTGGCATTGGCGGATTTGCTCATGCTGCTGCCCGACGACGACATCTGCGCGCTGGCGACGGAAATGCCGCCGATCAACGCCGCAACGGCGGCAAGTGCGGTCAACGATTTCATGTTTGGTCTCCATGAGGGGTGCATGCCGCTCGTGCGGCACGGCTCGACAACGAGCGCGCAACACGCATGTTCCGGGAACTCGGGTGCCCTTGGAAAAAGTTTAAGAATGCGGCCCTGGTGTGGCGGATTGCCGGGGTCGACCCATTCGTCCCAAGGCCGTTCACCTGCTCCTCGCGCGCGATATCGGGGAAAGAAAAACCCGGCGCGGTGCGCCGGGTTTTGTCACGGTCCCAAGTCGCGGCAACTTAATCGTCGACCGCTTCCTTGACCGTATCTTTCAGCCCGCCGACGGCGTTTTGCACCTTCCCGGCGACCTGATCGGCCTTGCCTTCGGTCTCCAACTTGCTGTCGCCGGTTACCTTGCCGGCGACTTCTTTGACCTTGCCTTTGGCCTGTTCAGCCGAACCTTGAATGCGATCTTTGTTCATTGGGAAACCTCCATGTGACGGATCACGACGACAACGAACAAGCCGCCGCAAGCGTTCCGCATGGCCGCGTTGCGTCGCAACTACGTCAAAAGACAATTCGGCTCGACGAGCCCGCTGACCGCTAAACGGCACGGAACGCGGAGTTCCGTGCCGTTCGCCGGTTATCAAGCTTCCAGAATCGCGACGATGTCGTGCGTGCGCGGATCGAGGACGACGATCTCGTCGCCGACCAGGATGTAGTCGTAGCCGCGCCACTCGGGATAAATTTCGACCACTTCAACCGGGAGCGGGTAGAAGTGCACGCTGTCCGGCACCCGGGTGCCGACCCGCACCGCCACGTTGAGATGCACCGGCGCCACTTTGTGCGTTCGGATGATCGACGTGATCTTGGTGCGCTGCTCGGTCGACAGCCTGGCCGCACCGGCCGCGCCTTGACCGGTGGTCACGCTGCGCTCTTTCGTAGCGGAATCCTCCGTTTTCTTCGTGGCGGCTTCACCGGACTTCTTGGTCGCGGAATCATCCGATTTCGCCTTGAGCTGTTCGGTCGAATTCTGGCGGTGCGGTTCGGCGCTACGATCCTTGTCCGCGCCTTTCTTCATTTCATCGCCCTTGACGTGGGTGTCCTTGTTCATTTTGCCGGCTTCCGGCTCCTTGGCCGGGGCCTGGCCCGTCGTTTCCGGCGTCTTGCGTTCGGCTTTCAATGCCGGCGCTGTCTTCTGGGCCGGCGCCACCTTCTCGGCGGGGGCTTGTTGCTGCGCCGCGGGTGCGCGTGCAGGGGCTTCATCCTTCTTCATTTCGTTTTGCGCCGACGCGGCGCCTGCGAGCAGAAGCGCGGCTGCGGCGCTCGCTAGCAAGTAGTGGCCTTTCATCTCATTCCTCCTCTGGGTTCCCCTCCCGGAAACGCTTTCGAGGTGTGCGTGTTCCCAAAATGCTGCAGTTCTCTTGCCATTGCCTTCCGGATGGCGCCAAGGCACGCTCACCTTCTCAACAGGGGGAGGAAGGACGTTGGCGATTCTGTCGTCCGCCATCGATACGGGCGGTGCCGAATTTCGCGGCAATGCAGAAAAAATGCGCGCCCTCGTCGCCGAGTTGCAGACCCGGCGCGCCGAGGCCGCGCTCGGAGGCTCGGAGAAATCCCGGGAACGGCACATCGCACGCGGCAAACTTTTGCCCCGCGACCGGGTGATGAGCCTGATCGACCCCGGTTCGCCATTTCTGGAGCTGTCGCCGCTCGCCGCTTTCGGCCTATACGACGATGCCATCCACGGCGCCGGGCTGATCACCGGCATCGGCCGCATTGAGGGCCGCGAATGCATAGTGGTGTGCAACGACTCCACCATCAAGGGCGGCACCTATTTCCCGTTGACGGTAAAAAAGCATCTGCGCGCGCAGGAGATCGCGCGCGAGAACCGGCTACCTTGCATCTACCTGGTCGATTCCGGAGGTGCCAACCTGCCGCACCAGACCGAGGTCTTCCCCGACCGCGAGCACTTCGGCCGCATCTTCTACAACCAAGCCACGCTGTCGTCGCTGCGTATTCCGCAGATCGCCGTGGTGATGGGCTCGTGTACCGCCGGCGGCGCCTACGTGCCGGCGATGTCGGACGAAACCATCATCGTCAAGAACCAGGGCACTATCTTCCTCGGCGGCCCGCCGCTGGTGAAAGCGGCGACCGGCGAGGTGGTGAGCGCCGAGGATCTCGGCGGCGGCGACCTGCACGGACGCAAGTCCGGCGTCGCCGATCATCTGGCGCAAGATGACCATCATGCGCTGTCGCTGGCGCGCCGCATCGTCGCCAATCTCAACTATCGAAAGATGCCGGATATTCCGCTGCTCGCTTCCCGCGAGCCGGCTTTCGCCGCGAGCGAACTCGACGGCGTGGTGCCGGTCGATCTGAAGAAGCAATACGACGTGCGCGAGGTGATCGCGCGCCTGGTCGACGGCTCCGAGTTCGACGAGTTCAAGGCGCTTTACGGCACGACGCTGGTCACTGGCTTCGCCCGTATCCACGGCATGCCGGTCGGTATCCTCGGCAACAACGGCATCCTGTTTTCGGAGAGTGCGCTCAAGGCCGCGCACTTCGTCGAGCTGTGCTGCCAGCGCCGCATTCCGCTTTTGTTTTTGCAGAACATCGTCGGCTTCATGGTTGGCCGCGACTACGAGGCCGGCGGCATCGCCAAGGACGGTGCCAAGATGGTCACCGCGGTCGCCTGCGCCCAGGTGCCGAAGATCACGCTCATCGTCGGCGGCTCTTACGGCGCCGGCAATTACGGCATGTGCGGGCGCGCTTACGGGCCGCGTTTTCTGTTCAGCTGGCCGAACGCGCGCATTTCGGTGATGGGCGGCGAGCAGGCGGCGAGCGTGCTGGCGACGGTCAGGCGCGACAACATCGAAACGGACGGCAAGACATGGAGCGCCGACGAGGAGGAGACCTTCAAGGCGCCAATCCGCGACCAGTACGAGACCGAAGGCAATCCCTATTACGCCACGGCGCGGCTGTGGGACGACGGCATCATCGCGCCCTCGGAAACGCGCCGCGTGCTGGGGCTGGCGTTTTCCGCCACGCTCAACGCGCCGGTGCCGGAGACGCGGTTCGGGGTGTTCAGGATGTAAGGCAAGCGGCGAGTGGGGGCGACGATGCGTTTTATCCTGTCGATTGTCGGGGCAACTGTTTTGCTGGCCGGTCCGGCTTTCGCGCTCGAGATACAGCCCGGGCTCTGGCAGGACGCCGAGACCGCGGAGATTAACGGCAAAGTATACCCGCCGGAAATCATGACCGACTGCGTCAGTCCGGAGGACGCCAAGGACATCGTCAAGGCCGCGCAGGCGCAGATGAAGGCGTCGATCATGGACGATCAGCCGCAGGGCTGCGGCAAGCTCGACATCAAGCAGAACGGCAACGTCATGGTGGTCGAAATGAAATGCGACGATCCGAAACAGGGCGCGATCGACGTCTCGATGTCCATGACCGTGACGGTGAACTCGCCGCAGAGCATGACGCGCGTGAAGAAGTCGACGATGAGGGTGGGCGGGCAGACAATGGCGGTCAGCGCGACGACCGAGTCGAAATGGCTTTCGGCGAGCTGCGATAAGAAATAGGTGAGCTACGCCGCGCTAAAATCCCGCCAGTTTCGCCACGTCGCCACCGCGAAGCCCACCGCCGTCACGGCCCAACCGGCGAGCGCCACCCACACCATGGTCAGCGACACCGCGCGCAGCGGCGGGAAGTCGCTCGCCAGCGACAGCCGCAGGCTCGCCAGCGCGTACATGCCGAGCGGGAAGACGAGGCTCCACAGCATCGGCGTATAGGTGATCGGCAGGCGCAACACGACGTGCTTCCAGACACCGAACAGGATGAGCAGCGGAATCCACCAAGTGCCCCAGGCCCACATGATCAGCGTCACGCCGTCGATAAAGGGGCGCATCGAGTCCAGGAACGGAAGGCCGCTGTCGGTCAGGATCAGCGTCGAGCCGGCATTGGTGCTGATTGCAGCCGCGCCCATCACCACCCACAACAGCGGCGTGATGTCTTCGGGATCGAATTCGAGAAAGAAGATGCGGTGCGCGAACAACACGATGAAGATGCCGTAGAGCGCAAGACCGATGCCCCACAGCATGTGGATCAGGACAAACACGGTGGTGGCGAACTGAGCGAGCGGCGGCGCCATCTGCGTGCCGAGGATGACCAGCGACTGGGTGCCGACGATGGCGATCAGCCAGCCGCCGTGCACGATATTGGCGCCGTGCATGGTGTTGAGGAAGGTGAGAACGCCGAAGCTCAGATAGATCAGGCAGAACCAAAGGACGAGCGCGAGGAGCCACAGCACCAGCGCGAGGTCGCCGAAACCGCGCAGGTTCAGCCCGATGCCGAAGACGTCGGTGGCGGCGACGATGGTGAAAAAGGAGAACACCAGCGTCGGATTGATCAAGTCGGCCCACAGAGCGCGTCGAAACTGAACGGCGCGGATTGATGTCGCCAGCAAAAGACATGGGTAGACGACGGCGTTGACGGCAAAGAGGGCGTCCGAAATGCCGCGCCAGTTCTCCAGGTACAAAGCGTTGGAAATGATCCCGGTCGCCATGACCATGGCGAAGGCGCCGGGATAGAGCGTGGCGATCTGTCGTGCGAGCCATCCGCTTGCGGAAACGGGGGATGCCTGGCCTTGCGTCGTCGTCATGAAGTTCTCGCGGAAGATAACAGTGTAACGTAGCATCCGCTTTCTAGCATGGAGCGATAGCAGACGCAGATGACCCCATACAAATCCGCCCTCATCGTCGGCGCTGGCTCGGGCCTATCGGCCTCGTTGGCGCGCGTTTTCGCCCAGGACGGGTTGAGCGTGGCACTCGCCGCGCGCTCGGCGGCCAAGCTCGACGAATTCGTCAAGGCGACCGGCGCGAAGACATTCAAATGCGACGCGGCCAAGCGCGACGACGTCGAATTGCTGTTTGCCGATCTCGACGCGGCGAAGCTCACGCCGGACGTCGTCGTCTATAACGCCAGCTACCGAACGCGCGGGCCGATCGTCGAGCTCGATCCCGCCGAAGTCGCCAAGGCGCTGGAGATCACAGCTTACGGCGGCTTTCTGGTCGCCCAGGCGGCGGCGAAGCGCATGCTGCCGAAGAACCATGGCGCGATTTTCTTAACCGGTGCCTCGGCCAGCGTGAAGGGCTACGCGCAGTCAGCGCCTTTCGCGATGGGAAAATTCGCGCTGCGCGGGTTGACACAAAGCATGGCGCGCGAACTCCACCCGCAGGGCATTCATGTCGCGCATTTCGTCATCGACGGCGGCATCAGAAGCGCACGGCGCCCCGCCGATCCGGACAAGCCCGACGCGCTGCTCGATCCCGACGCCATCGCGCAGAGCTATCTCGATGTCCTCAGGCAGCCGCGCAGCGCCTGGACGCAGGAGCTCGAACTGCGGCCTTGGGTCGAGAAGTTCTAGACGATTTCGCGGTCCTGCCATGCGAGAGCCGCTGCGGCATTGCCAAAGACGGGGCCGCCGCGCTACCAGACGGGCCTTGAGATCAAGCCAAACAGCCCCGGGTTCAGCATGAGCACAGCGTTACCCCAATCCACAGATATCATCGTCGTCGGTGGCGGCAACGCCGCGTTCTGCGCGGCGCTGGCGGCGGCCGAGCAAGGCGTCTCGGTGCTGCTGCTGGAGCGCGCGCCCGAAGAGGAAGCGGGCGGCAACAGCCGGTTCACCGCCGGCGCCTTTCGCTGCGTCTATGACGGCGTCGAGGACCTGCGCGCGCTGATGCCGGATCTGACCGATGAAGAGGTCGCCAAATCGGACTTCGGCACCTACACCGAAGAGAAGTTCTTCGACGACATGGGCCGCGTCACCGAATACCGCACCGACCCCGATCTGTGCGAGGTGCTGATCAAGAACAGCAAAGCCACCATGCTATGGATGCGCGACAAAGGTGTGCGCTTCATGCCGATCTGGGGCCGCCAAGCTTACAAGATCGGTGGCATGTTCAAGTTCTGGGGCGGGCTGACGGTCGAGTCTGTCGGTGGCGGCCCAGGTCTGGTCGAGGCGCTGACCAAGATCGCGCGCAAGAACAAAGTCACCGTCGCCTACGGCGCCCGCGCCATCGGCCTCATCGCCGATGACGATGGCGTCAAGGGCGTACGCGTCAAGCACGAAGGCCACACCGTCGAAGTCAAAGCCAAGGGGGTGGTGCTCGCCGCCGGCGGCTTCCAGGCCAATACCGAAATGCGCACGCGCTATCTCGGCCCGGGCTGGGAGCTCGCCAAGATCCGCGGCACCCGTTTCAATACCGGCGACGCCATCAACATGGCGCTCGAAATCGGCGCCATGCCAACCGGCAACTGGTCGGGCGGCCATGCGGTTGCCTGGGACCGCAATGCGCCGGAGACCGGCGATCTGACCGTCGGCGATAATTTCCAGAAGCACTCCTATCCGTGGGGCATCATGATCAATGCCAACGGCGAGCGCTTTCTCGACGAAGGCTCCGACTTCCGCAATTACACCTACGCCAAGAACGGCCGCATCATCCTGATGCAGCCCAAGCAGTTCTGTTACCAGGTGTTCGATAACAAGATCATCCCGATGCTGCGCGACGAGTACCGCATCAAGCGGGTAACCAAGATCCGCGCCAACACGCTGGAAGAGCTGTGCCAGAAAATGGAAGATGTTAACGCGGAAAAGGCGCTCGCCACCATCAAGGAGTACAACAAGGCGGTGATGACCGAGGTGAAGTTCGATCCCAATGTGAAAGACGGCAGGGGGACGCGCGGGCTCGCCATTCCGAAATCGAACTGGGCCAACACCGTCGACGAGCCGCCGTTCGAGGCTTACGCGGTGACCTGCGGGCTCACCTTCACTTTCGGCGGCTTGAAGATCGACACCAGCGCACGGGTGATGGACACCGAGGGCATCGCCATTCCCGGGCTTTACGCCACCGGCGAACTGGTCGGCGGCATTTTCTACTTCAACTATCCCGGCGGTACCGGCCTGATGAATGGCGCGGTGTATGGCAAAATTGCCGGCACCAATGCGGGCCAGCGCGCCAAGCAGGCGCCGTGAGCTAGCGCCCGAGCATCCCGACGACGGTGTCCCAGTTGACAGCTTTGCCGCCGCCTCTGCCGTCACGCAGCCGTGATTGCCCGATTCAGAGATCGTTTACGGCCGCGCCCTAGCGTGCGACGCTTGGGGAGCGTTGCGTATGATCGCCTACGTTAACGGATACGTTTGCACGACGCCGTGCGAAGCGGCCGCCGCGCGCAAGGGGCATGACCCGTTTGCGCCGCCGGGGACGCCTCCGGATCAAGCGAAGAACGACAAGACTCCGGGCATCGACGGCCAGCCGGCGGTCACGTTCGGAGGCGCGCTGGCGAACCTCAATGAGATTGACGCCGTCACGCCCGCGGGCGCGCCGGCACCGTCCAATCAGCGGACGCTGAACGTTCTGGTTTGACGTGGCTCGCGTGCCGGCCGCGTGCTAAACGCGGGGCCGCATGCCGAACCCCGACGATCTCAAACAGCTCGCGCCGACCGGCAAATTGCGTGGCGGCGTGGTGGTGTCGCCGGCGCCATCTGCCTTTTTCGCCATCCGCGACAGGAAAGGCGAGGTGCGGGGCGTCGCCGTCGATCTGGTGCGCGACTTTGCCGAGACGTTGAAGCTGCCGCTCGAATTGCAGATCTTCGAGAACTCCGGCCAGGTGACAGACGCCGTCGCCGGCGGCGTCTGCGATCTTGCCTTCATGCCGCGCGACGCCGCGCGTGAGGCGAGGGTCGAATTCGGCCCAGCCTATTATTTGATTTCCAGCACCTATCTGGTGCCGGCTGGCTCGGAGATTCGAACAATCGACGAAGTCAATCGCTCGGGGGTGCGCATCGTCGCCATTTCCAACACGACGACTGCGCGCAGCGCGCGCCGCACCGCGCCCAATGCCAGCATCGAGGAAGTGGCAAGTGTCGACACGATGACCGAGATGGCGGCGGCGGGAAAGGGCGACGCCTTCGCGCTATCACACGACTCGTTCGCCGGATTGTTGCCCAAACTTCCGGGCGCGCGCGTGCTCGCCGGCCATTTCCAGCAGACCGGTATCGCCGTCGCCGTGCCAAAAGGGCGTCCGGCTGCGCTGAAGATCGTGACCGAGCTGATCGAGAATGCAAAAAAGTCCGGGTTGGTGCGCCGCGCGCTCGGCGCCGCGGGCTTCAAGGACGCTGAGGTGGCGTCGTAGCGGGTTAGGGCGCTTTGGCGGATTTCCGTTCGCCTGCCGCAGCGAGCACACTTAGTTCACCGGCAAGCTTCTCGGCCTGCGTTTCGGTTTCGGCCAACTGCAGATAGGTCTGCTGCAACCGCAAAAAGCGCTCGCGGCTGTCTTGGTCGTGGGTCTGTTTCGCCAGAGCAGCACACTTTTCAGCCTGAAGCCTAAAGCGTTTGGCGGACATGGCAGCCTCTCCGACTCTGCGAAGGTGCATCGCAGCATTTTTGATACTGCATTGCAACAAGAAAGTCATGCCGCCGACATAAATTGCCGGAACGCTGTCACATCGTAACAACCACGTTCCCGATCGTCCCGCGCTCGACCGCCTCGTGCGCCGCGGCAATCTCGGCAAGCGGAAACGTCGGGCCGATACGGTTCATCAGGGTGCCTTGCTCGAGGGCGCGGCTGATAGCGCTGACGGCGCGCTCCCGTTCGAGGGTGTCGAGTTCGTAAACCAGGAAGAACTGCACGCGGATCGAGTTGGTGAGACAGAAATGCGCCGGCAGAGTCGCGGTCGCAGCGCCGGTGCCGTAGACGATGACGCTGCCCTTCGGCCGCAGCACAAAGGGAATGAGTTTGGCGTTGGCCGCCAAATCCATTTCGATAACTGCATCGACGCCGCGTTTGCCGGTCAATTCCATGACCCGCTGTCCAACGTCTTCGCGCTTGTAGTCGATGCTGTGATCGGCGCCGGCCTCGCGCGCCGCCAAGGCCTTCTCGGCAGAGGAAACGGTCGCGAGCACTGTTGCGCCGGCGGCTTTGGCGAATTGGATGACGTATTGACTGACGGCGCCGGCGCCGCCGGCGACCAGCACGGTCGAGCCTTTGCCGGTGCTGGCGAGCGCGACCGCGTGGATTGCGGTCATCGCTGGAATGCCTAGGCAGGCGCCGGCCTCGAAGCCGATCTTATCCGGCAGCTTGACCGCCTGTGCGGCGGGTACGGCGATATATTCTGCCGCTGTACCGAAGGCGCGCTTCCATTGTCCATTCCAGATCCAGACTCGCTCGCCGATGCGCGATTTGGCGATGCCGTCGCCGACTTGGTCTATGACACCGGCGCCGTCGCTCTGCGGAATCAGGCGCGGCCAGGCGATCTTGCGCGTGGCGCCCTGCCGCGATTTGACGTCGGACGGATTGACGCCGGAGGTTGAGAGTTTGACGCGCACCTCGCCGCGCCCGGCTTGCGGCGTGTCCACCTCAGCCACGCGCAAAACCTCGCGTGCTGCCCCATTCTGCTCGTAATAGGCGGCCCGCATGCGCCGTCTCCGAAATCTTGGCAATTTCCAGTTTCGGCGAGATGGAGCCGAAACCCAGGTTTGAACGTTATCCAATCATACTGATGTCGGCAAAACCACGCCAAGAAGGAGGTTCGGCCATGCAATACCGTGTCTATAGCGGTCCAAAAGGCTCAGGCGACATTTCGCCGATGGCCAAAGAGCAGATGCTGTACAAGGAATTTACGGCGCTCGACGATGCGCTGTCATGGGCGCGCCACGTAGAACGGGATGGCCGCGTGCCGCTGCTGATCGAAGGCGACGACGGCACGCGCTTGGATCGCCGCGCTATTGCTGACGCGCTCGGGGTCGGGCTGCGCGAGCAGGTCGGTCGTTAGATCGAGCGTTAGAAATTGGCCGCGAGCCGAGTCCACTCGGCGCGCGCTCGCTCGCTCAAATGGTTCCATTTAACATCGACGACGTCCCAATTGACCAAGGGTCGTCGGGCGTTCGCTTGAGCGTTCGCCGCGGTCAGGGCGTTGTGGGAATCGTACAGATAGGCGCCGCCGACGGTCAAAACACCACCCAAAATGATGCCGATCAGCATTCGCATGACGCACCTCTCATGTCTCCCGCGGATGAACGCGTGCGTCCAGGGTCGGTTCCCGCCACGCCGTGCCGGGTTGCGTGCCTCGCTAGGGTGCCCCGGGGCGATTAACCACTCGGAAACTTTGTTATAAACCATTGAAAAGACTATGGTTCCGACTTCAAAATCTTCGCACTGGAAGGAAATTTGCTGCTATATTGGGGCTATGAGCAGCCATTCCACCAAGACCGCCGGCCGGTCGTCCAAAACCGCCCGCCGAAGCGGCAAAAAAGTCGCCAAGAGTGCCCGCGCGGCCAGCAAAAAGGCGGCGAAATCCGCACGCCGTCCCGTGAGTAACAATACGCGTCCGAACTCGGTCATTCGCGCGCCAAGCATCGCGCCCAAATCGGCGGTCAAGGCCAAGCCCTCGCTCAAAGCGGCGGACTCGATGATCCGCACGCTCAGCCCGCCGGTGCAGCCGGCAGGCGGGCAGGACATCAAGGTCATGGCGCACAAGTACCAGGTCGGCGAGACGGTCTATTACACGTCGCCGACATTCGGGCGCGCCGCCGCTACCGGCAGCTATACCGTGGTCAAGCTGCTGCCGTCCGAAGGCGACGATTTCCAGTACCGGATCAAGAGTACAGGCGAGGCCTTCGAGCGCGTCGCCAAGGAAAGCCAGCTCGACCGCGTGTAACGGTCGGCCGCGACTTCCTGTCGGTTTCGCCGTAACATTCGCCTAAAGATAAAAAAAGGGAGGATTCGATGCGCACCATTTTGCGTTTGATGTCTGTCGTTTTGTTGGGTCTGCTGGCTTTGCCGGCTGCCGCAGAAACTTATCCGAGCCGTACTGTCCACCTGATCGTGCCGTTTGGCGCCGGCGGTCCGGCCGATGTTTACGCCCGCATCCTGGCCAAATATCTGTCCGAAGAAACCAAGCAGTCCTTTGTGGTCGAGGATCGTCCCGGCGCCGGCTCGCTGATCGGCACCGACGCGGTCGCGAAATCGGCGCCCGACGGCTACACGCTGCTGATCATGTCGAACACCCATACGACCAACGAGTCGCTCATCCCGAACAAGCCGTTCCAGCTGATGCGCGACTTCGTGCCGGTCGCCTCGATCAACTATTCCGACCTGCTGATGGTGGTAAACCCGTCGGTGCCGGCAAAGACCGTCGCGGAATTTATTGCGCTGGCGAAAAAAGATCCGGGCAAGCTCAATTACGCGTCGTCCGGTCCCGGCACGCCCTATCACATGGCCGGCGAACTGTTCAAAGCCATGAGCCACACCGATATCGTGCACGTGCCGCACAAAGCCTCCGGCGACATGCGCAACAGCGTGCTGGCGGGTAACGTGCAGATGATGTTCGATGCCATCACCGTCATGTCCAAGTTGGCGGAGGCGGGCAAGGTGCGGGCGCTTGCTACCACCGGCGTGAAACGCAATCCGCTGACCCCGAATCTGCCTACGGTCGCGGAAACGGTTCCGGGCTACGAGGCGACGATCTGGCTTGGCCTGATGGCGCCGAAGGGAACGCCTAAGGAGGTCGTCACGTTCCTCAACACGTCGGTCAACAAGGTGATCAATCTGCCCGAGGTGAAAGACACCTGGCTCAAGCAGGGCGCCATTCCGCTGGTCAAGACGCCCGAGGAATTCGATGCTTTCCTGCGTAAGGACATTGAGAAGTGGGCGCAGGTGGTCAAGGTGTCGGGAGCGCAAATCGGGAAATAGCCCGTCCGCCGGAGGCCTATGCCGAACATTGATGGCGCGTGGTTGAACGGTTTGGCGTCGACGCCGCTGACGCTGGGTGCGGTGGCGGCGCTTTTGGTCGCGCTGGCGGTGCTGGCCGTGATGCGCGCGGGCGTGGCGCGGCGGCTGTTGGCGTCGGTCGTCGCACTGGGCGTCGTCAGCGCCGGCGTTTTCGTCATTCTCGACCGCCAAGTGCAGAATGAACGCGCCGCCGATCGGCGCGCGCTGACGCAACGTCTCACCGAACTCTCCGCCACGGTATTGGCGCCCGGCTCGGCGCTTGCCTGCCTCGATGGCGCGGCCGGCGAGGCGGTCGAGAATGCTTGCGAAAAGGTGGTATTCGCAGCCCCTCAAGCCACCGCGGGGGCGGTGTCCTATATGGCGGCGCGGCTGACACTGCTCGCCGACGGGCTCGCCTTCGCCCGCAACGGCGATGCCGATTTCGCCGCGACAATGTCGAGCCTGCGCCGCGCCATCGAGCTCGACCGCTTCGGCGTCGCCGCGCACGTACTCGCCGTGCGCGACGGTTGCACGGCCGAGCGATGCGCGGCCTTCGCATTGCTGCACGACGCCAGCGTCATTAAGGCCAATTTGAAGGCGCAGGTGTTTAACCAGTACGTCTCGCGCTACGCGACGGATTGGGACAAATCGCCGCCGGTCGCCGTCAAGGAGGCACCGCAAGTGCCAGTCGCCAGCGTCGGCGAACAGGCGGCGCCGACCAAAGCGCCGGTGCCTGAGAAATACGAGCTCCCTTCGGCCGCCTCGATTCCGCCGGTCAGCATCATGAATCCTGAGCCACCGCTGCCAAAAGAGGCGAAGGACGCGCAGGCGCAGCAGCCGCCGCAACAGCAGCAACAGCAGCCGCCGCACGCGGTACCGGCGCCGCCGAAGCGGCCACCGGTGCAGGCCGAAGCGCCGCCGGCAGCGGCGCCGATGCCGTTGCGCTAGGATAGGGGCCAAAGGCCGGGCCCCTTGATGTTCACCTCCGTTCTGATCGCAAACCGCGGCGAGATTGCCTGCCGCATCGCCCGCACGGCGAAACGCCTCGGTCTGCGGACGATCGCGGTCTATTCAGACGCCGACGCCAATGCGCTGCACGTGCGGCTGTGCGACGAGGCGCATGCGATCGGCCCGCCGCCTGCTGCCGAGAGCTATTTGCGGGGCGACGCGCTGGTCGCCGCGGCCAAGGCTGCGCGTGCCGACTGCATCCATCCCGGTTACGGATTCCTGTCGGAAAATGCCGATTTCGCCCAGGCCTGCTTGGACGCGGGTATCGCCTTTGTCGGTCCGCCGCCGGCTGCGATCCGCGCCATGGGCCTCAAAAGCAGCGCCAAGGCGTTGATGGAGAAGGCCGGCGTGCCCGTGGTGCCCGGCTATCACGGCGACCGCCAGGAGCCGAAGTTCCTCAAGCAGAAAGCCTACGAGATCGGCTATCCCGTGCTGATCAAGGCGGTGGCGGGCGGCGGCGGCAAGGGCATGCGCCGCGTCGACCGCCACGCCGATTTTGAGGCGGCGCTCACCGCCGCGCAACGCGAGGCGAAAGCCGCCTTCGGCGACGACCGCGTGCTGATCGAGAAATACGTCACCGCGCCGCGCCACATCGAGCTGCAGATTTTCGCCGACCGCCACGGCAACGCCATTCACCTCAACGAACGTGACTGTTCGCTGCAGCGCCGCCACCAGAAGGTGATCGAGGAGGCCCCCGCGCCCGGCATGAGCCCGGATTTGCGCGCGGCGATGGGCGCCGCCGCGGTCGCCGCGGCCAAGGCGGCCGGCTACGAAGGCGCCGGCACCATCGAGTTCATTGCCGACGGGCAGGGCGGCCTCAAAGCTGGCGGCTTCTGGTTCATGGAGATGAATACGCGGCTGCAGGTCGAGCATCCGGTCACCGAAGCGATCACCGGCCTCGATCTGGTCGAATGGCAGTTCCGCATTGCCGCCGGGGAGAAGCTGCCGTTGACGCAGGACAAAGTGCCCCTCAATGGCCATGCCGCCGAGGCGCGGCTCTACGCCGAGGACCCCGAACGCGGTTTCCTGCCATCGACCGGAAAAGTCGTTGCACTACGGTTTCCGCAAGGCGCGGGCCTGCGCGTTGACGCCGGGGTCGAGGCCGGCTCGGAGGTGACACCGTTCTACGATCCGATGATCGCCAAATTGATCACGCACGGTGCCAGCCGCGATGAAGCGCTCGACCGGCTGGCGGCCGCGCTCGATGAAACCATGATCGCCGGCCCGCGAAGCAATGCCGGATTCCTTGCGGCGCTGTGCCGCGCCGAAGCCTTCCGCAAAGGCAAATTCGATACCGGGTTCATCGACCGTCATCTCGCCGAACTCGGCGCCACCGCACAGGGTCTCGACCGCGCCGCCGCCGCGCTCGGCGTCCAAATGCTGCTCGCGCGTGAGAGCGCGCGCATCGACGCTGCGCGCGAGCGCGAAGAGCCCGCCTCG
>DASUGZ010000209.1:0-6630 GCA_036273755.1 Pseudolabrys sp. | reverse complement strand
CAGATCAGCGTCAGCGCGTCGGGATGCCAGCCGAAGAACGCGATGGTCTTGCCGGTCAGCGTCGGCGCCTGCGCGAACACGGTGTCGAAGTCGATCGCCCCGATCATCGCAAAGAGCGCGAAAATGCCGAGCGCGAAGCCGAAGTCGCCGACGCGGTTGACGACGAAGGCCTTGATCGCCGCCGCGTTCGCCTCCGGCTTTTGATACCAGAAGCCGATCAGCAGATAGCTCGCGAGGCCGACGCCCTCCCAGCCGAAGAACAGCTGCACCAGGTTGTCGGCGGTCACCAGCATCAGCATGAAGAAGGTGAAGATCGACAAATAGGCAAAGAAGCGTGGCCGATACGGGTCCTCGGCCATGTAGCCGATGGAATAAAGGTGGACGAAAGCCGAGATCGTCGTCACCACCACCAGCATCACCGCGGTCAGCGTGTCGATGCGCAGCGCCCAGTCGATCTTGAGGTCGGCCGAGAGAATCCAGGTGAACACCGGCACGTGCTCGTCGTGATGGCCGAAGCCGACCTGGACGAAGGCGATCCACGACAGGATCATGGAGATCATCAACAGCGTGGTGGTGATCAGTTCCGTCGTGCGCGACCCGACCGCGGCCGGCTCGCCGCCATGGGCATCGTGCGCATCGTGCCCGTGCGCGGCGTGGCTGTCGTCGGCATGGGCGGCGTGAACGGATGCAGCGGCGCCCTCTTCCGCGCCTGCCGGCGGGCCCTCGCCCGGGCAGCGTGCCCGCGCGCCGGCAATCGCGATGATGCCGCCGAGAATGGCGCCGAGCAGCGGAAGGAAGACGATTGCCTGATACATCTCGCGCGCTCAACCCTTCATCAAATTGATGTCTTCGACCGCGATCGAGCCGCGGTTGCGGTAGAACACGACGAGAATTGCCAGGCCGATCGCGGCCTCCGCCGCCGCCACCGTGAGCACCAGGAGCGCGTAGATCTGGCCGACGATGTCGCCGAGATGGCTCGAGAACGCCACCAGGTTGATGTTGACCGCGAGCAGGATCAGCTCGATCGACATCAGGATGATGATGACGTTCTTGCGGTTGAGGAAGATGCCGAAAACCCCAAACGTGAACAGGATGGCGGCGACCGAGAGGTAATGGCCGAGCCCGATGGTCATGTGTTGCTCCCGAGGCCGGCGCCGGAGCGCACCTTGAGCACTTCCATGGCGGTCGCCGGCGTGCGCGCGTTTTGCTCCGGGATGCTCTGGCGGCGCACACGCACGCGGTGCTGCAGCGTCAACACGATGGCGCCGATCATGGCGATCAGCAGGATCATGCCGGCCGCCTCGAAGAAATAAGCGTAGCGGGTGTAGAGCACGAGGCCGATCACCTCGATGTTCGAGGCCTTGGCCGCGATCGGCGCCGTGATCGTCTGCGGCACGCCAGGCCCGATCGCCCAGGCGCCGACCACCAGCAGCAGTTCGGCGAGGAAAATGCCGCCGATCAGCATGCCGATGGGCAGATACTGCAGCGCGCCCTGCTTGAGCTCGGCGAAATCGACGTCGAGCATCATCACCACGAACAGGAACAGCACCGCGACCGCGCCGACGTAGACCACGATCAGGATCATCGCCAGGAATTCAGCCCCCAACAGGACGAAAAGCCCGGCAGCGTTGACGAAGGCCAGGATGAGATAGAGCACCGAATGCACCGGGTTCTTCGCCGCGATCACCATGAAGGCGCTCGCCACGCAGAGACCGGCAAACAGGTAGAAGAACAGGGCCGCGATCATCGTCTCACCTATAGGGCGCGTCGAGCGCCTGGTTCTTGGCGATCTCGCGCTCCCAGCGGTCGCCGTTCGCCAGCAGCCGCTCCTTGTCGTAGTAAAGCTCCTCGCGCGTTTCCGTCGCGAATTCGAAATTCGGTCCCTCGACGATGGCGTCGACCGGGCAGGCTTCCTGGCACAGCCCGCAATAGATGCATTTGACCATGTCGATGTCGTAGCGGGTGGTGCGCCGCGTGCCGTCGTTGCGGCGCGGGCCGGCCTCGATGGTGATCGCCTGCGCCGGACAGATCGCCTCGCAGAGCTTGCAGGCGATGCAGCGCTCTTCGCCGTTGGGATAGCGGCGCTGCGCGTGCTCGCCGCGGAAGCGCGGCGACAGCGGCCCCTTCTCGTGCGGGTAGTTCAGCGTCGCCTTCGGGCCGAAGAAGTAGCGCAGGCCAAGGACCGTGGCGATCGCGAACTCCCACAAAAACAATCCCTTGGCTGTGCGATCCAGTCTCATCGCGTCCTCACTTTATCGCCGGCAAGACGAATTGCAGGAAGCCGGCCACGATCACCACCATGGCCAGCGACAGTGGCAGGAACACCTTCCAGCCGAGCCGCATCAGCTGGTCGTAGCGGTAGCGCGGCACGATCGCCTTCACCATCGCAAACATGAAGAAGAAGAGCAGCGCCTTGAGCACAAACCAGACGACTCCCGGCACCCAGGTGAACGGCGGCACCGCGATCGGCGGCAACCAGCCGCCCAGGAAGAAGATGGTGCCCATGGCGCACATGGTGCAGATCGCCACGTATTCGCCGAGCATGAACAACACATAGGGCGTCGAGCCGTATTCGACCATGAAGCCGGCGACGAGTTCAGACTCCGCTTCAGCCAGATCGAATGGCGGCCGATTGGTCTCCGCCAGCGCGGAAACGAAGAAGACGATGAACATCGGGAACAGCGGCAGCCAGTACCAGTTCAAAAAGCTCAACCAAGGCAAGCCGATGAGACCGGCGAGCCCGCTCTGCTGCGCGGTGACGATGGTGGTGAGATTGAGCGAGCCCGCGCACAGCAGCACGGTGATGATAACGAACCCGATGGAAACCTCGTAGGACACCATCTGCGCCGCCGCGCGCAGCGCCGACAGGAACGGATATTTGGAATTCGACGCCCAACCCGCCATGATGATGCCATAGACCATCAGCGAGGAGATGGCGAAGATGTACAGAACGCCGACATTGATATCGGCGATCGCCCAACCGACATTGACCGGGATTACCGCCCAGGCGGCGAGCGCAAGTGTGGTCGACACCAGCGGCGCCAGCAGGAACACGCCTTTGTTGGAGCCCGCGGGAATTGTCGGCTCCTTGAGCACGAACTTCAGCATGTCGGCGAAGGACTGCAGCAGACCCCAAGGCCCGACCACGTTGGGCCCGCGCCGCATCTGCACCGCTGCCCAAATCTTGCGGTCGGCGTAGATAACATAAGCGACGGCGATCAGCAGCAAGACGAGCATCAGCAGGCATTCCGCCACAATGATGATGAGCGGCCAGAGATAGGTCCAGAAGACGTTGGCGAATTCCATGGCCCTACTCCGCCGCCGTCACGGTCTTGGCCGCCGCGTTGGCCAAAGCCGAGCACTCGGCCATGGTGGCGGACGCGCGCGCGATCGGATTTGTCAAATAGAAGTCGCCGACCGACGAATGCAGCGCCGCCTTGTCGGCGTTGCCGCCGAGTTTGACGAGCTTGGCGATGTCGCTCGGCTCGCCCGCGGCGATCTGATCGATGCGCATGAAGTGCGGGTGCACGGCGTAGAGCGCCTGGCGCAATTGCGCCAGCGAATCGTAAGGAAGCGTGTTGCCGAGCGCGCCGGACAAAGCGCGTAGGATCGCCCAATCCTCGCGCGCGTCGCCGGGCGGGAACGCGGCGCGGTTGGCAAGTTGCACGCGGCCTTCGGTGTTGACATAGAGCGCGGATTTTTCCGGATAAGCGGCGCCAGGCAGGATGACGTCGGCGCGATGTGCGCCGCGGTCGCCATGGGTGCCGATATAGACGACGAACGAACCGGCCGGAATATCGACCTCGTCGACGCCGAGCAGAAACAGCACGTCGAGCGCGTCGGCTTTCAGCATGTCCGCGGTGCCCAAACCGGCTTGGCCGGGCACAAAACCGATATCGAGCGCGCCGGGAAGCGCAGCTTCATTGTGCAAAATGTTGAAACCATTCCAGCCGTCCTTGACGGCGCCGAGTTCGCTCGCGGCCTTGGCGGCAAGCGACAAGATCGCAGCACCATCCGAACGTGCCAGCGCAGCGGCACCGACGAGAACAAGCGGACGCTCGGCCGCCTTCAGCGCCTCGGCGAACTTGCTCTGGCCGAGATTGCCAAGGCTGTCCGCGCCGGCGCCGAGGTAGTCGTATTGATAAGTGAGGTCCGCCCTGTCGCCGATGAGGGCGATGGGGAAATTGCCGGCGCGCCAGCGCTTGCGGATGCGGGCGTTGAGCACCGCGGCCTCGCGGCGCAGATTAGAACCGACGATCAGCAAGGCATCCGCCCTGTCGATGCCCGCGATCGTCGAATTGAACAGATAGCTGGCCCGGCCGTGCTTCGGATGCAGCGGCGAACCGGGATAACGCGCATCGATATTGCCGCTGCCAAGCGCCGCCATCAACGATTTCAGCGCGAACATTTCCTCGACGCCGGCGAGTTGGCCTGCCAATGCCCCGATGCGTTTGCCGCTTGTCGATTTCACCTTGGCGGCGACGGCGGCAAAAGCTTCCGTCCACGTCGCCGGCCGCAGGCGGCCGTTCTCGCGCACGTAAGGCTGATCGAGGCGCTGCGTGCGCAGGCCGTCGACGATGTGGCGCGTCTTGTCCGAAATCCACTCCTCGTTCACCGCATCGTTGGTGCGCGGCAGGATGCGCATCACCTCGCGCCCCCGCGTGTCGATGCGGATCGCCGAGCCGAGCGCGTCCATGACGTCGATCGACTGTGTCTTGTTGAGCTCCCACGGTCGCGCCGCGAAAGCATAAGGCTTGGAGGTCAGCGCGCCAACCGGACAGAGATCGACCACGTTGCTTTGCAGCTCCGAGGTCATCGCTTGCTCGAGATAGGTGGTGATCTCCATGTCCTCGCCGCGGCCGATGGCGCCGAGCTCGGACACGCCGGCGACTTCCGTGGCGAAGCGGATGCAGCGCGTGCAGTGGATGCAGCGCGTCATGATCGTCTTGACCAGCGGGCCGATGTATTTGTTTTCGACCGCGCGCTTGTTCTCCGCGTAGCGGCTCGAATCCACGCCATAGGCCATGGCTTGGTCCTGCAGGTCGCATTCGCCGCCCTGATCGCAGATCGGGCAATCGAGCGGGTGGTTGATCAGCAGGAATTCCATCACCCCCTCGCGCGCCTTCTTCACCATCGGTGTCCGGGTGAAGAGCTGCTTGGGCGTGCCGTCTTTGTTGGGCGCAAGGTCCTTGACCGCCATGGCGCAGGAGGCCTGCGGCTTCGGAATGCCCTGTACTTCGATCAGGCACATGCGGCAATTGCCGGCGATCGACAGCCGCTCGTGGAAGCAGAAGCGCGGGATTTCCGCGCCCATGGCCTCGCAGGCCTGGAGCAGCGTGTACTCGGGCGGAACGTCGATCTCTTTGCCGTCGACAATGAGCTTGGTCATGCCGCGCTCTCGCTCGGCGCGCAGCGCACCGTCTTCCACAGTTGTGCGGAGGCAAATGCCCAATCGAACGCGTGCTCGCTCGGGCCGTGCTGCTTGAAGTGTTCCAGTCGTGCGACAGCTTCGTCCACGCTTGGCCGATGCCCAACCGGAATCCACCACATCACGAAATAAGCCTGCTCGAAGTGCTCGAACCATTCCGCGCGGCGGCTATAGAACCGTTTGTGAATGGTCTGATAAACGAAACGCTCCAGCGCCTCGACGCTTTCCCACACCGACATGTTGATGGCGATGCGCGGATCGGGGTAAGGCCGCGTGCTGGTCGAATTGCCGCTGTCGTCGATGAAACGCCAGACAAAGCCGGGCGTGCGTTCGGCCAGGCCGTTGATAAGCGCGAGGTTATTGGTGAAATCGGCCATCCGCGGATCGTCAATCTCGTGGCGGATGCGGCCGATGTTGAGTTGCGCAAGATGCGTGTTGGGCGGTTGTTGCATGGCCCTACTCCGCCGCCTGCGCATCGAGCGGCATGGGGTCGCGCACGCCGCGCGCCGCCTCCGCGTTGCGCGTGTATTGATCGATGCGCCGTTCGATCTCGGGCCGGAAATGCCGCAGCAGGCCCTGCACCGGCCAGGCGGCGCCGTCGCCGAAGGCGCAGATGGTGTGGCCCTCGATCTGCTTGGTCACCTCGAACAACATGTCGATCTCACGCTTCTGCGCGCGGCCCTCGGCCATGCGCGTGAGCACGCGCCACATCCAGCCCATCCCTTCGCGGCAGGGCGTGCACTGGCCGCAGCTCTCGTGCTTGTAGAAGTAGGAGATGCGCGCCATGGCGCGCACGATGTCGGCCGACTTGTCCATGACGATGACGGCGGCGGTGCCGAGGGATGAGCCCACTTCTCGCAATCCGTCGAAATCCATCACCGCCTTGCGGATTTTCTCGCCCGGCACGCACGGCACGGAAGCGCCGCCGGGGATGACGGCCAGCAGGTTGTCCCAGCCGCCGCGGATACCGCCGCAATGCTTTTCGATGATCTCTTCGAAGGTGACGCCCATGGCTTCTTCGAAGGTGGCCGGCTTGTTGACGTGGCCGGAGACGCACATCAGCTTGGTGCCGGTGTTGTTCGGCCGGCCGATGCCCGCGAACCAGGCGCCGCCACGGCGCAGGATTTCCGGCACGACGGCGATCGACTCGACGTTGTTGACGGTCGTCGGATTGCCGTAGACGCCCATTGCCGCCGGGAACG
>DASUGZ010000208.1:0-6124 GCA_036273755.1 Pseudolabrys sp. | reverse complement strand
CGGCAACGACCGCAAGCGTTGCCCGCTGGCGGTCGGGCGCGAGCGACCGCATCATGCCGAGCACGGCCTGCGCTACCACGGCGACGGCCGCGACCTTTAGCCCGTGCAGCCAGCCGCTGCCCAGCGCCCCTTGAAACGCGTCGACGCCATACGCGAAACCGAGCATCAGCAGCGCCGACGGCAACGTGAATCCGGTCCAGGCCGCCAGCGCACCCAGATAGCCTGCGCGCAGCAGGCCGATCGCCATGCCGGTCTGGCTGCTCGCGGGTCCTGGCAGGAACTGGCAGAGCGCGACCAGATCGGCAAAGCTCTGCTCGTCGAGCCAACGCCGGCGCACGACATATTCTTCGTGGTAGTAGCCGAGATGCGCGACCGGCCCGCCGAACGAGGTCAGGCCGAGCCGCAGGCTGACGCGGAATACCTCGAGCCAACGCAAACGCTCGGCTGCGGCCGGTGGCTGTTGCGCGCGTTCCATCAGCCGCGCTTGAGCCAGCCGCCGATCCGCTCGACTGCTTCGCGCATGTCGGCGGCCGAGCCGGCGTAGCAGAAGCGCAAAAAATTGTGGCCGTTGACCGGATCGAAATCGATTCCCGGCGTTGCCGCCACATGCGCCTCGTTCAACATGCGTTTGGCAAAGTCGAGGCTGTTGCCGGAGAATTTCGAAATGTCGGCGTAAAGATAAAACGCGCCGTCGACGGGAAGGAATTTGTCGAGCCCAGCCTTCGGGAGACCCTCGGTGAGAATGAAACGATTCTCCTCGTAGCCGTGCTTAACCGTTTCCATCTCGTCGCGGCCGTCAAAGGCCGCCTCGGCGGCGATTTGCGCCAGCGTCGGCACCGAAATCGCCAGATTGCCTTGCAGCCGCTCGACCGCGCGCGTGAGCGGCTCCGGCACCACCATCCAGCCGACGCGCCAGCCGGTCATGCAGAAATATTTGGAGAACGAGTTGATGACGAGCGCGCGCTCCGAGAGCTTTGCCGCCGTCTCGGCGGCGAAGGCGTAGTCGAGCCCATGATAGATTTCGTCGGAGATGACGCGGATGCCTTCGGCTTCCGCCGCCGCGATCAGGCTCGCGAGCGCGCCGGCATCCATCATGGTGCCGGTCGGATTGGCGGGGCTCGCCACCACCAATCCGGCGAGCGGCTTCTTGCGGTGCTCGGCAAGCACCGCCTCGGGCGAAAGCGCCCAGCGCGTTTGCGCACTCGTTTCGATCAGCACCGGCTCGCAGCCGAGCGCCGAGAGAATGTGCCGGTACGGCGGATAGCCGGGATTGGCCAATGCCACCCTGTCGCCCGCTTCGAATAGCGCGAGAAACGCTAGCACGAATCCGCCGGAAGAGCCGGTCGTAACCACGACGCGTCCTGGATCGAGGGCCAAGCCATAGGTGTCGCGGTAATGGCGCGCGATTCGCGCACGCAAGGTCGGAATGCCCAGCGTCTCGGTGTAGCCGATGCGGCCATGCGCCAACGCCACCTGTGCCGCCTGCCGCGCCGTAGCCGGCGCGGGCGCCGCCGGCTGGCCCACTTCCATATGGAGAATCCGGGCGCCCTGCGCTTCCAGCGCGGCGGCCGCCGCCATCACGTCCATGACGATAAACGGTGGCACATCGCTGCGTTTGGACGGCATTAATAGACGTTTTGCCACATCGAGCATGATTGTTCGGCCCGCCGGCCCCCGCCCCGCTGTTGCCCTATTTGCCGGCAAATTTCGCGATGCTTGCGTTTTTCATGACCCAGACGTGATCGCAAGTTTCGTTGACCGCTTTCCGGCGCCTCACTAGGTTCACGCCATCCGGCAGCACTAAGATTGGCATGATCGAGAACAGGACACCTATCAGGGCATGGCGCACGGCGCCAGCAGCGCGCGCGCTTGCGCTCGCGACGGCTGTTGCCGTTGCCGCCGGCGGCGGGCCCAACTTCGCCCCGGAGCACGCGCAGGCACAAGCGAGACGTGGTGGCCCGCCCATTATCCGCGACACCGAAATCGAGCAACTGCTGCGCGACTATTCCGCGCCGATCCTGAAAGCCGCCGGTCTCGCCAAGCAGAACGTGCGCGTCGTCATCCTCAACGACCGCGCCTTCAACGCGTTCGTCATGGACGGCCGACACATCTTCATCAATACCGGCGCGTTGTTCGACGCGCGCACTCCGAATGAAGTGATCGGCGTGTTCGCCCACGAGACCGGCCACTTGGCAGGCGGCCATCTGCTGCGCCTGCGCGAGGAACTCGCCCGCGCACAAACCGCCTCGATCGTCGCGATGATCGCCGGCGTCGGCGCGGCGGTCGCGGGCGCACGCTCCGGATCGAGTGGCAACATCGGCGTGCCGGCGATCATGGCGCCGCAATCCGCGATCCAGCGCTCGCTGCTCGCTTATGTCCGCACGCAAGAAGATCAAGCCGACCACGCCGGCGTGAAATTTCTCACCGCCACCGGCCAATCGGCCAAAGGCATGCTCGATCTGTTCAAGCGGCTGGGCGACGAGTCGCTGTTCAATTCACGCTACATCGATCCTTACTTGCAGAGCCACCCGATGCCGCCCGAGCGCGTCGCCGCGCTTGCCACGCTGGCCAAGGCGAGCCCCTATTTCGACCGTAAGGATCCACCGGAGCTGCAATTCCGTCACGATATGATGCGGGCGAAACTCGCCGGCTTCCTCGAGAAGCCCGACGCTGTTTATCGCCGCTATCCGCTGAGCGACCACAGCCTGCCGGCGCGTTACGCGCGCGCCATTGCCGCGTATCGTTTCAGCAACGGCCATGACGCCATCGCCCAGATCGACAGCCTGATCCAATCGCAGCCGAACAATCCTTATTTTTACGAGCTCAAGGGTCAGGCGCTGCTCGAAGGCGCCCGTCCGGGCGAGGCCATCGTGCCGCTGCGCCACGCCGTCACGCTCGCCCACAACGCGCCGCTGATCGAAATCATGCTCGGCCAGGCGCTGATCGCCACCGACAGCGCCAAGAACGCCGAAGAAGCGGTGCCGCTCCTGCGCGCTGCGCTCGCGCGCGAACCGGAGCAGCCGGAGGCCTATTCGCAGCTCGCCATGGCCTACGGCCGCAAGGGCGATCTCGCGCAAGCCGATCTCGCCGCCGCGCAAGCCGCCTTCAACCGCGGCGACGTCAAGACCGCGCGGCAACTCGCCTCCCGCGCCAAGACCCGTCTGCCGGTCGGCTCGCCCGCCTGGGTACGCGCCGACGACATCGTCAGCGTCAAGGCCCCGGCCACTCCAACCCGATGATCACAGCAAGGACCAAACCGATGACCCCGAACCTGCGCTTTATCGCCGCCGCGTGTGCCGCGTTGCTGGCAATTGCCGCGCCGCAATTCGCGCGCGCGCAGAATTTTTCACCTGCTCAGAAGTCCGACATTGAGAGCGTCGTGCACGACTACCTGCTCGCCCACCCGGAAGTGCTGCAGGAAGCGATGGCCGAGTTGGAGAAGCGGCAGACCGCGGCCGAAGCCGAAAAACACAAGGTCGCGGTCAAGGAGCACGCTCAGGAGCTGTTCTCCTCGCCCAAACAGGTCACGCTCGGTAATCCGAACGGCAACGTCACTTTTGTCGAGTTCTTCGATTACAACTGCGGTTACTGCAAGCGCGCCATGGATGACATGCTGACGCTGATGAAGGACGACCCCAAGCTCAAGGTCGTGCTCAAGGAATTTCCGGTGCTTGGACCGGGCTCGCTCGAAGCCGCACGCGTCGCCGTCGCCGTGCGCATGCAGAACCCTAAGAAATATCTGGAATTCCACACCAAGCTGCTGGGTGGCCGCGGCGCGGCGGACGAGGCGCATGCGCTCGCGGTCGCCAAGGACATCGGCATGAACATGCCCCAGTTGCAAAAGGACATGAAGAGCCCCGAGGTCAAGGCGACGCTCGACGAGGACATGAAGCTCGCCGAGGCGCTCGGCCTCAACGGCACGCCGAGCTACGTGATCGGCTCCGAGGTGGTGGTGGGCGCGATCGGCCTGCCAGGCCTGCAGAGCAAGATCAACACGGCGCGTTGCGGCAAGGCGACCTGCTGAACGCGGCCTAGTATCTGCGCACTACACCTGAACGGCCGCCGGCTTGCCCGGCGGCCGTTTTCGTTGCTATGCGCGGTGGAACCGGTTTCGGACGAACGGGTTGGTGCGCGCATGTATTCGGTCGGCATGGAAGAGGAATATTTCGTCTTCGACGCCAAGACGCGCCGGGCCGTGCGCCGCGTCGACAAGAAATTTCTCAAGCTCGCGCAGAAGACGCTCGGCGACCGCGTCATGACCGAAATGCTGCAATCGCAGATCGAGGTGGCGACGCCGCCATGCGCCACCATGAAAGAGGCGCGCAGTCACCTCGCGCATTATCGCCGCACCCTCGGCAAGGCCGCCGCCGAGCACAGACTCGGCCTCGCCGCCATGGGCACCTTTCCGCTCGCCTTCTGGCCGGAGCAAAGCGTGACGCCGAAGGCCCGTTACGGTGCGATCATGGACGACCTGCAGATGATCGGCTACCGCAACATGCTCTGCGGCATGCATGTGCACGTCGAGGTGCCCGACGTCGACACGCGCGTCAATTTGATCATGCGGCTGACGCCGTATCTCCCACTGCTGCTCGCGCTGTCGACATCCTCGCCGTTCTGGCAGGGCCATCTCACCGGCCTCGTCGGCTACCGGCTTGCCGCCTATGACGAGTTGCCGCGCACCGGCCTGCCCGAGCTGTTCCGCACCAATGACGACTACGACGAATTCATCGCCGCGCTGACCTGGGCCAAGATCATCCCCGACGCGAGCTACATCTGGTGGGCGCTGCGGCCCTCGCTCGGCAATCCAACTGTCGAATTGCGCGTCGCCGACAGTTGCACCCGGCTCGACGACGCGGTGGCGATCGCCGCACTGTTCCGCTGCCTGGTACGCGCGCTCGATCGCGACCGCGACCTCAATGCCGGCTTCGACCGCGTTGGACGCGCCATCACCGTCGAGAACAAGTGGCACGCGCAGCGCTATGGCATCGCCGCCACCTTCGTCGACCCGTTCTCGCGCTCGCCGCTGACGCTTGCGCAGTGGCTCGACCAGGTGTTCGACTTTATCGGCGAGGATATAGAAGCGCTCGGCTGCGCCGCCGAAGTCCGTTCGCTGCATCGCATCGCCACCGAGGGTACCAGCGCCGACCGGCAGGTCGGCATCTACGGTAAAGCCAAAGCGGCCGGCCGCCAGCGGCTTACCGCGATCAAAGAGGTGGTCGATTGGGCCGCGCGCGAGACGCAGGCAGTCGCCGCAGTACGCAGCTGATTGCAGACCGCCACGCTTCCCCTCGCCCTCCGGACCACCTATAAGATGCCGAAGTTACACGCCTATCGACCGCAAACCGCGCCAGCCGCCGGGACCCCATGGCCAAGACGATCTACATTCTCAACGGACCGAATCTGAACTTGCTCGGCACCCGCGAGCCGGAGAAATATGGCCGCGCCACGCTCGCCCAGGTCGAAAAATTGTGCCGCGACACCGCCAAGCGCTTCGGGCTCGATGTCGTGTTCCGCCAGTCGAACCTCGAAGGCGAACTGGTCAACTGGATCCAGGAGGCGCAGACCAAGAAAGCCGTCGGCCTCATCATCAATCCGGCCGGCTACACCACCACCTCGATCGCGATCCTCGACGCATTGCTGATGATGAAGATGCCGGTCATCGAAACCCACATCACCAATATCCACGCGCGCGAAGAATTCCGACAAAATTCGTATGTCTCGAAGGCGGCGAAGGCCGTGATCGCCGGCTTCGGCATCAATGGCTATGCGCTGGCGATCACCGGTGTCGCGGCGCTGATCGGCGCCAAGGCCAAGAAATAAGACGGAATGCGTTGATGGCAAAAGCGACGAAAGCCCCGATCGTCGATCGCGAATTGATCCAGGAGCTGACCAAGCTGCTGGACGAAACCGGCTTGACCGAAATCGAGATCGAGCAGGACGGCCAGCGCGTCCGCGTCGCCCGCTACGCGGCCGCGGCCCCGGCCATCTCACGCCCGGCGCCGGCCGCGCCGATCATCATCGCGCAGCCAGCGGCGGCGCCGGCCGATCCCTCGAAGCATCCGGGGGCGGTGACCTCGCCGATGGTCGGCACCGCTTATGTCGCGCCCGAACCCGGCGCCAAACC